>NZ_JBHWJL010000017.1:0-36637 GCF_042731495.1 Streptomyces sp. NPDC059853 | reverse complement strand
ACCGCGCTCACCTTCTATAACGGCCACGGCCGCGGGGCATCCGGGTTCTCCGGCGGCCGTCGGCATGTGGGGGACACGCGCGTGTCGGGATGACTCGGGAGGCGTAGAACGGACTAAAAGGTCATATATTGCCTTAATGCGACTTTCGGTAGTCCGAGGAGGCCATCCCATGCGCGCAGCCACCCGCCTGAGCTGGGTCGTCGCCGCCACGACCGTCCTCGCCCTGACCGCCACCTCCTGCGGCGGCGGGAACGGCACGGCCGGCGGCAGCGCCGGGGTCGTCCGGGCCTCCTGGGGTGACCCCCAGCACCCGCTGGAGCCCGCCAACACCAACGAGGTGCAGGGCGGCAAGGTCCTCGACATGATCTTCCGGGGCCTCAAGCGCTACGACCCGGAGACCGGCGAGGCCATGGACGAGATGGCCGAGTCCATCGAGACGACCGACCAGCAGAACTTCACCGTCAGGATCAAGTCCGGCTGGACCTTCTCCGACGGCACCCCGGTCACCGCCGCCTCCTACGTGGACGCCTGGAACTACGGCGCCCACCTGGAGAACGCCCAGATCGCCAGCTACTTCTTCCAGTTCATCGAGGGCTACGAGGACGTCCACCCGTCCGACGAGAACGCCACCCCCACCGCCGACACCATGAGCGGCCTCGCCGTCGTCGACGACCACACCTTCACCGTCAAGCTCACCGAACCGTTCTCGCTGTGGCCCGAGACACTGGGATACGCCGCCTACGCCCCGCTCCCGCGCTCCTTCTTCGACGACCACGACGCCTGGCTGGCCAAGCCGATCGGCAACGGCCCGTACAAGATCGACACGTACACCAAGAGCCAGAGCATGAAGCTGGTGAAGTACGAGGACTACGCCGGCCCCGACAAGGCGCAGAACGAGGGCGTGGAACTGCGGGTCTACACCGACAACAACACCGCCTACACCGACCTCCAGGCCGGCAACCTCGACGTCATCGACGACGTGCCCGCCTCCCAGCTGTCGAACGCCGAGAAGGACCTCGGCGACCGCTTCATCAACCAGCCGGCCGGCATCATCCAGACCGTCTCCTTCCCGCTCTACGACCCCGCCTGGAGCAGCCCGGAGTCCGCCAAGGTCCGGCAGGGCCTGTCGATGGCCATCGACCGCGAGGAGATCACCTCCAAGATCTACTTCAACACCCGCACCCCGGCCACCGACTTCACCTCACCCGTCCTCGGCGACACCGGCGGCTACGAGGAAGGACTGTGCGGCGAGTTCTGCACCTTCGACCCGGAGCGGGCCCGCCAGCTGATCGAGGAGGGCGGCGGCCTGCCCGGCGGCAAGATCACCCTCAGCTCCAACGTGGACACCGGCTCGCACCGCCAGTGGATGGACGCCGCCTGCAACAGCATCAACAACGTGCTGGACAACACCGCCGCCTGCACCGTCAACCCGGTCCCCACCTTCGCGGACTTCCGCAACCAGGTGACCAACCGGCAGATGACCGGCATGTTCCGCACCGGCTGGCAGATGGACTACCCGCTCATCCAGAACTTCCTCCAGCCGCTGTACTACACCGACGCCTCCTCCAACGACGCGGTCTACTCCAGCCCCGAGTTCGACCGGCTCGTCAACGAGGCCAACAGCGCCTCCGACGAGGCCGAGGCCGTCGCGAAATTCCGCGACGCCGAACGCGTCCTCGTCCAGGACATGCCCGCCATCCCGCTGTGGTACCAGAACGGCACCGCCGCCTACTCCACCCGCGTCAGCGACGTCAAGCTCAACCCCTTCTCCGTCCCCGTCTACACGGACATCAAGGTCAGCTGACCATGGGGCGTTACGTCGTACGCCGCCTGCTCCAGATGATCCCGGTCTTCATCGGGGCCACCTTCCTCATCTTCGTGATGGTGTACGCGCTCGGCGACCCGGTCGCGGCCCTCTTCGGCGACCGGGCGCCGGACCCCGCCACCGCCCGCCAGCTGCGCGCCGAGTTCCACCTCGACAAGCCGGTCTGGCAGCAATACCTGCTCTACATGGGCAACATCTTCACCGGCGACTTCGGCACCGCCTTCAACGGCGAGCCCGTCACCGACCTGATGGGCCGCGCCTTCCCCATCAGCTTCCGGCTGATGCTCACCGCCCTGGTCATCGAACTCGTCCTCGGCATCGTCCTCGGCGTCATCACCGGACTGCGCCGCGGCCGGGCCTTCGACACCTCGATCCTCATGGCCACCCTGGTGGTCATCGCCATCCCCACCTTCGTCCTGGGCACCACCGCGCAGTTCTTCTTCGGCGTCCAGCTCGGCTGGATCAACCCCGCCGTCAGCCCCGAGGGCCGGTTCGGCGAACTCATCGTCCCCGGCATCATCCTCGCCCTCGTCTCGCTCGCCTACGTCACCCGGCTCACCCGCACCTCGGTCGCCGAGAACACCCGCGCCGACTACATCCGCACCGCCGTCGCCAAGGGCCTGCCCCGCCGCCGGGTGACCGTACGCCACCTGCTGCGCAACTCCCTCATCCCGGTCGTCACCTACCTCGGCGCCGACATCGGCACCCTGATGGCCGGCGCCATCGTCACCGAGCGCATCTTCAACATCCAGGGCGTCGGATTCCAGCTCTACCAGGGCATCCTGCGGCAGAACTCACCCACCGTCGTGGGCTTCGTCGTGGTCCTCGTCCTCATCTTCCTGCTCGCCAATCTGCTGGTCGACCTCCTGTACGCCGTGCTCGACCCGAGGATTCGCTATGTCTGAACCACCCCAGCCACCGCCCGTAGGACCCCCGGAAGCGCCCATCGCGATCGCGGCGGGCGACGGCCGGGGCGAATCGCCGCCGCCCACCGGCGCGGAACCGGGACGCGCGCGCAGCCTGTGGTCGGACGCCTGGCACGACCTGCGCCGCAACCCGGTCTTCGTGGTCTCCGCGCTGCTCATCTGCTTCCTGGTGCTGATCTCGATCTGGCCCTCGCTGATCGCCACCGAGTCACCGCTGCGCTGCCAGCTCTCCCGCTCCCTGGAAGGCGCGTCCCCCGGCCACTGGTTCGGCTTCGACACCCAGGGCTGCGACGTGTACACCCGCACCGTCTACGGGGCCCGCGCCTCCATCGCCGTCGGGGTGTGCGCCACCCTCGGCGTCGCCCTGGTGGGGACGGTCATCGGCGGGCTCGCCGGCTTCTTCGGCGGCTTCTGGGACGCCCTGCTCTCCCGGGTCACCGACATGTTCTTCGGCATCCCGCTGATCCTGGGCGCCATCGTCTTCCTCAGCATGATCAAGCTCTCCGGCATCTGGCCGGTGGTCCTGGTCATCGCCGCACTGAGCTGGCCGCAGATCGCCCGCATCGCGCGCGGCGCCGTCATCACCGCCAAACAGAACGACTACGTGCAGGCCGCCCGCGCGCTCGGCGCCTCGCACTCCCGCATCCTGCTGCGGCACATCCTGCCGAACGCCATCGCCCCGGTGATCGTGATGGCCACCATCATGCTCGGCACCTTCATCGCCCTGGAGGCCACCCTCAGCTACCTCGGCGTCGGCCTGCGCCCGCCCACCGTCTCCTGGGGCGTGGACATCTCCGCCGCCTCCACCGGGATGCAGTTCCGCAACGCCCCGCACATCCTGCTCTACCCGGCCGCCGCGCTGTCGCTGACGGTCCTGGCGTTCATCATGCTCGGCGACGCGGTACGCGACGCCCTCGACCCCAAGCTGCGCTGAAGGGGAGGCCACGGGCCATGCTGCTGGAAGTACAGGACCTGCACGTCGAGTTCACCACCCGGGACGGCCTGGTCAACGCCGTCAACGGCGTCAGCTACGCGGTGGACGCCGGCCAGACCCTGGCGGTACTGGGTGAGTCGGGCTCCGGCAAGTCGGTGACCGCCCAGGCCATCATGGGCATCCTCGACTCGCCCCCCGGCCGCATCAGCAAGGGGAAGATCCTCTTCCAGGGCGAGGACCTGCTCACCATGGGCCGCGAGGACCGGCGCCGGATCCGCGGCGAGAAGATGGCGATGATCTTCCAGGACGCGCTCTCCTCCCTCAACCCGGTGCTGCCCGTCGGCTACCAGCTCGGCGAGATGTTCCGGGTGCACCGCGGCGCCTCCCGCAAGGAGTCGAAGGCCGCCGCCATCGAACTCATGGAACGCGTCCGCATCCCGGCCGCCAGGGAACGGGTGGGCGACTACCCGCACCAGTTCTCCGGCGGCATGCGCCAGCGCATCATGATCGCGATGGCCCTCGCCCTCGAACCCGACCTCATCATCGCGGACGAGCCGACCACCGCCCTGGACGTCACCGTCCAGGCCCAGGTCATGGACCTGCTCTCCGAACTCCAGCAGGAGTACCGGATGGGCCTCATCCTCATCACCCACGACCTCGGCGTCGTCGCCGACGCGGCCGACGTCATCGCCGTCATGTACGCCGGCAAGATCGTCGAACACGCCCCGGTGGACGCCCTGTACAAGCGCCCCGCCCACCCGTACACCAAGGGCCTGCTGGAGTCGATCCCGCGCCTGGACCGCAAGGGCCAGGACCTGTACGCCATCAAGGGCCTGCCGCCCAACCTCGCCCGTATCCCGCCCGGCTGCTCCTTCCACCCCCGCTGCCCCATCGCCCGCGGCCGGTGCACGGTGGATGTCCCCCCGCTGTACGAGGTGGCCCCGGACCGCTCCAGCGCCTGCCACTACTGGAAGGAGACGATCGGTGACTGAGGCGCTGCTGGAGGTCCGCGACCTCGTCAAACACTTCCCGCTCACCCAGGGCATCCTCTTCCAGCGCCAGGTCGGCGCGGTACAGGCCGTGGACGGTGTCTCGTTCACCCTGGCTCCCGGTGAAACCCTCGGCGTGGTGGGCGAGTCGGGCTGCGGCAAGTCGACGGTGGCCAAACTGGTGATGAGCCTGGAGAAGCCCACCTCGGGGGAGATCTTCTACAAGGGCGAGGACATCACCCGGCTGAGCGGCCGGGCGCTGAAGGCGGTGCGGCGCAACATCCAGATGGTGTTCCAGGACCCCTACACCTCGCTCAACCCCCGGATGACGGTCGGCGACATCATCGGCGAACCGTACGAGATCCACCCCGAGGCCGCCCCCAAGGGCGACCGGCGCCGCCGGGTACGGGAACTGCTGGACGTGGTCGGCCTCAACCCCGAGTACATCAACCGCTATCCGCACCAGTTCTCCGGCGGCCAGCGCCAGCGCATCGGCATCGCCCGCGGCCTGGCGCTCAACCCGGAGATCATCGTCGCGGACGAACCGGTCTCCGCCCTCGACGTCTCCGTCCAGGCGCAGGTGGTCAACCTCCTCGACCGGCTCCAGAACGAGTTCGGCCTCTCCTACATCGTGATCGCCCACGATCTCTCCATCGTGCGGCACATCTCCGACCGGATCGCCGTCATGTACCTGGGCAAGATCGTGGAGACCGGCACCGAGACCCAGATCTACGACCACCCCACCCACCCGTACACCCAGGCGCTGCTGTCGGCGGTCCCGGTCCCCGACCCGGAGCAGAGCGCGCTGCGCGAACGCATCATCCTCACCGGCGACGTCCCCTCCCCGGCCAACCCGCCCTCCGGCTGCCGCTTCCGCACCCGCTGCTGGAAGGCCCAGGACCTCTGCGCCCGCGTCGAACCGCCCCTGACGGTCCCCGCGCCCTTCCCCGACCCGGCCACCGGGGCCCACCACCCCTCGGCCTGCCACTTCGCCGAGGAGAACCAGCGCGTCGCCGGGGCCTGAGCACCCGCTCACCGCGCCCCCAGCCAGAGCCCGGCGGCGGTGGAGGTGAGCGAGAGGATGCCCGCGATGGTGACGGCGGCGACGGAGTTGATCGCGGTGTCGTAGCGGCGCTCGTCGGCGGAGACCCCGTGGGTGCTGGTGGTGGGCGCGCAGGGCTCCGGCGGAGCACCGCGCACCCAGCGGGCGAGCCGGGTGGTGCACGGCTCACAGGCATGGAACGGCCGGCTCCGGCCGAACCCCACGACCGGCCCGAGCCACATGACCAGGACCCCGGTCCTGGCACACATCAGGCAGTCGCCTTCCTCGGCCCACCCGGAGATCACATCGGTCTGCACCCACACCTGGGTCGGCACGTTCACCGGCCACCCCCCGGCAGCACACACCGGAACCAGACGATCTTCCCGGCGCAGCGGAGGGTCCGCTCACACCCGAACCCGTCCGCCATCCCCCGCAGCATCCACAGCCCGCGCCCGCCCTCGGCCTCCCCGTCGGGCACGGACGGGATGACGGGCAGCCGGCGGGAACGGTCGAAGAGCTGCACGGTCACCTCCCACCCGATCCGCGTCATCCGCAGATAACAGCGCGGATTCTCCACGTGCCGCGCGACGTTGGTGATCAGCTCGCTGACCCCCAGCCGGACCAGCTCCACGGTGTCCCGGTCGCCACCCCACGCGAAAGCGATCTCCCCGGCCACCGCCCGCCACCGACCTACCTCGACGGCGCAGGCCGTTAACGACTGGCCGTACACGTTCATGCCGTAGGTGACCTGCACCGGGTTTGTCATCGCACCTCCAACGCAGCGGTTGAGAGCAGGCGTTGCGGAGCGCACGCGCAGCCACGAGCTGTAGCCGGGCGGGAGCGCAACGTCAGCGCCATCAGACTGGACCCAGCTGAGGACGTTATGCAAGCCCATGTGTCGCAGACTTGCAGTACATTCACGCTACGGAGTGAAGCGCGTTCCTTTGCAGCGAACTGGTAGGGCACACTGAGCCGATCGCACCTGATGCAGAGGAGGTTGTCGTGGGGCAGCCAGTGATGACGGTCCGCAGAGTGCGGTTGGGCATGGAACTGCGTCGGTTGCGTGAGCATGCGGGCAAGTCCCAGCTGGAAGCCGCTCACGTCATTGATGCGAGCGACGCGAAGATCAGCCGGGTCGAGTCGGGGAAGACCGGGATGAGTCGACTCGAACTCACGGCGCTGCTCGACCTCTACGAGGTCAACGATGAGACGCTGCGCGAAGCGCTCGTCGAGCTCAACCGGAACAGCCGCAAGCGAGGGTGGTGGCAGCAGCGCAAGGACGTACTTCCGCCCAAGCTCATGGAGCTGATCGAGCTGGAGTCAACGGCCGGCCAGATCTTCCAGTACGAAGCCAACCTGATCCCCGGTCTCTTTCAGACAGAGGCATACGCCCGCGCGATTATCGGTGGCTTTCCGACGCCCCATGTCCCACCCTTGGATGAAGCAGTTCAGGTTCGCCTGGAGCGACAGAAGATCCTTGATAGTCCCGACGCACCTCGCATCATCTGCGTACTGGACGAGGCAGCCCTCCACCGTCAGATCGGCGGACCGTCCGTGATGGCCGAGCAGCTCCGCAAGCTCGTCGCCATCGCGAACCCACCGCATCTGTCGATCCAGGTCCTTCCGTACAGCGCGGGTGCTCACGCAGGTTTGGACGGCCCGTTTCTCCGGTTCGTGTACCCCGCGCCCGCTCACATGGACCTCGTTCTGCTCGAACACAAGGAGAGTAGGGTCTTCATCGAGGAAGAGGCCGATCTTGAGGCGTACCGGACTGCCGAGGAGCACCTGCGGACTCAAGCCTTGTCCTCTGCCGAAACCATGAAACTGATCTCTGCCATCGCGGCAGATTTCGATCACGCGTAGGGGAAGCCATGCGGTATGACCTGCCGATAGCGGGGTGGCGTAAGTCGAGCTATTCGAGTACGGGAAGCGGCAGTTGCCTGGAGACCCAGGTCACGGAGGACGGCCTGGTCGCGGTGGGCGACAGCAAGGACCGCTCGCGCGGTGCGTTCGTGTTCTCCGTCGCCGGGTGGTCCGCGTTCGTCAACCACCTCAAGGGCTGACGCGGCGCGTCATCCCGTCGCGGGCGCCACTCGCGCTGCGCCCGCGCAATCAGCGTCGTGTCACTGCTCCCGCCGACCGCGTAGCCCCGTATGACAGCGGAAACGATCCTGGTGAGCGGCCTGATGGCCTCTCGACTCAGCGGTCCGCGACCGTAACCCGGTTACCTGCTGAGCCGTTGAGTTATCGGCTTCGCCCGGAAACGGAGGCACGCCACAGATGACGCAAACCCGCGCGCCATGGGGCACACAACGAATGGGGCCGTACGCGGTCACCGCCACGAGCCCGCAGTACACCCCCGTGATCGACCCGGAAACACAGATCGCGATGATCGTGGACGAGCAGGGCCGGACGGTCGAGCTGGGGGGCCATGGCACCAGCACAAGCGGCCTGACAGCCACCGAAACTGTCCCGGGTGACGGCGCCGCTCCGGGCGGGCCGTCCGATACGGACAGCATGGAGTCGTACGACCAGGATGAGAGTTCTGGCTGATGCGTGACAGCGGGTCGGTACTGGTGCTGACCAATCCCTACGATGTGACGGCGGATGTGGTGTTGCGGGAGCTCGCCGTACGCCGGGTTCCGGTCGCTCGTCTCGATCCCGGCACCGACCTGCACACGGGTGCCTCGCTGACTGCCATGTACCACATGGGCGAACAGCGGGGTGCCCTACGCACGGCGAGCCGGGAGATCGAAACCGGTGGGATCCGGTCCGTGTGGGTGCGCCGACCCTCGCCTTACGAGGGGCCGCAGGGACTGAGCGGTCAGGACCGCCGGTTCGCTGCGGAACAAGCCTTATGGGGTACAGGGGGCATCCTCGCGTCACTGCCGAACGCGCACTACATCAACCACCCGTGGAACAACCGGGCTGCGGAGTACAAAGCCCGTCAACTTTCAGCGGCACAGGGCTGCGGTTTTCTGGTGCCGCCCACCGTGATCACTAACGACCCGGTTGAGGCACGGGAATTCGTGGCCCGTCAGCCGCGTGGAGCGGTGTACAAACCGCTGTGGAACACGCACTACCAGGTGGACGGCCAGCCGCACAGCGTGTGGGTCGAAGAGGTGCGCGCTAACGAGATCACCGATGCCGTATCTGTCTGTCCGCACCTGTTCCAATCCAGGGTGGACAAGGCGTTCGACGCACGGGTGACAGCCGTCGGAGACCGGCTGTTCGGGGTGCGGATCGACAGCCCCGACCTTGACTGGCGCTATCGGCAGGACCGGATGACGTGTACGCCGGTCGAGGTTCCTGAGTCGGTCACCTGTGCTGTCCGCTCCTACCTCAGCGAACTCCTCCTGATTTACGGTGCGTTCGACTTCGCCGTCACTGCTGCGGGTGACTGGTACTTCCTTGAGTGCAATCCGAATGGCCAGTGGGCGTGGCAGCCGGAGGAGACCACCGCGGCAATCGCCCACGCCCTCGCCGACCAATTGGAGAAAGGCCCCGATACATGAGTGCATCGGCTCAGCTCCGTAACGCCCTGGCGGACAGACTCACCGAGGACGGCGTCCTCGCCGACCCCGAGTGGCAGGAGGCAGCCAGGGCGATGCCCCGTGAGCTGTTCACGGGGTCCTACTTCATGCCGGTAGCGGGCAGCGTACCGACCGGCTACCGCCCTGTCCGAGAGGGCGACCCTGATTGGCTGGAGGGGATCTACTCCGACGAAACACTGATCACTCAGCTCGACGGCGGCACCAGGCCCGACGACGTGATCGAGGGGACCGTGACGGGAGCACCGTCGTCCTCGTCCACCCTGCCGTCGCTGGTGCTGCGCATGTGGCAGCAACTCGGCGCCAAGGCGGGGCACCGGGTGCTGGAGATCGGCACCGGCACCGGGTATTCGACCGCTCTCGGCGCACACCGCCTCGGCGACGCCAACCTCACCAGCATCGAGTACGACCCGATGGTGGGTCAGGCTGCCGCGACGGCGCTCAAGGCGGTCGGCTTCGCCCCCCGGCTGGTGATCGGTGACGGGCTGCGTGGTGACCCGGACGGAGCGACGTACGACCGGCTCATCGCGACGTGTTCGGTCCGCTACCTTCCACTTCAGTGGCTGCACCAGGTGATGCCGGGCGGAAGGATTCTGGTCACGCTCTCCGGGTGGATGTATGCCAATGCCCTCGCGCTGCTCGACGTGACCGGCCCCGGGCGGGCCACGGGCCGCTTTCTGCCCGGCTACACCAGTTTCATGATCGCCCGGCCGCACGACCGGCCGCCCCGTCCGACACTGACCCTGCTGCCCGGAGAGGAGCGCCCGAGCCGGATCGACCCGGCGAAGCTCGACACCTGGACCGGCAAGTGGATCGCGCAGCTCGCCGCGCCCTCGGCCGAACGCATGGGGACGGGGGCGGAACAGATCCTCTGGGACGTATCCAGCGGGTCGCAGGCCCGGACGGCCCCCGGTCCCGATGGCGGCTGGACCGTCGTACAGCGCGGGCCCCTCCGCTTGTGGGATCGGGTCGAGGAAGCCGTACAGCACTGGCAAGCCGCCGGTGAGCCGCATCAGGAGGAGTTCGGTATCACCGTCTCACCCGCTGGTCAGCGGGTGTGGCTCGGCAGCGAGGACGGCCCGGGCTGGAACCTGCCGATCTGACGGTCAGCCGCCGTGAAACAGCCCCGAGCCTTCTGGTACGGAGAACATCATGACCGTTGAATCCGATCGGTCCGGCCGCGCCCGCTCCGCCATGGGGCTGGCGCGGTTACTTCGGGAGTCCGGGGCGATGAGCCGTGATTGGGCGGATGCCTTCGCGGCGGTGCCGCGTGAGGTGTTTCTGCCGGATCTGATGTGGCCGTACGACATGGACACCGGTGTGAGCCGTTCCGTGGACCGGCGGACGGATCCCGTGGAGTGGGAGCGCGCGGCGTACGCCAACGTTCCGATCACCACCCAGTGGGACGACGGGCAGCACACCGGTCCCGGGCCGGGGCGGCTGCCGACCAGTTCGGCGAGTATGCCGTCCGTCGTGACGCGCATGCTGGCCGACCTCGATGTCCGCCCCGGCGCCCGGGTGCTGGAGATCGGCACCGGGACCGGGTGGAACGCCGGGCTGCTCGCGGAGCGGCTCGGTGAGCGGTCCGTCGTGACCGTCGAGGTGGACGAGCGGGTCGCCGCCCGGGCGCGGGGCGCGCTCGGCAGCCTCGGGCTGTACCCGGAGGTGGTGTGCGCCGACGGCCGTCGGGGCCACCCGGCGGGGGCGCCGTACGACCGGGTGATCGTCACCGCCGGGGTGCGGGGGTTCCCGCCGGAGTGGCTCGCGCAGACCCGGCCCGGTGGGGTGGTCCTCGCCCCGTGGGGTACCCACTACTCCCACGAGGACGCCCTGGTGCGGCTGTCGGTGGCGGAGGACGGGAGCGCGAGCGGGCCGTTCCTCCGGCCGCTGGAGTTCATGAAGATCCGGGCCCAGCGCCTGGACTGGCAGCGGTTCGCCGGGCATGTCGGGGAGTATCCGGGGGACGCCGTCGCGTCGGTGACCTCGGTCTCGCTCGCGGAGTTGGGGGAAGGGCGGCGGTTCCGGGGCGTGCGGTTCGTCCTGGGGTTGTGTGTGCCGGAGTGCGCCCATGTACTGAACACGGGGGAGGGGGAGGCGACGCTCTGGTTCTTCGACATGACCGGGGGCTCCCGCGCCTGGGCGTCGGTCCGGTTCCGCGACGGGGAG
Source organism: Streptomyces sp. NPDC059853 (assembly GCF_042731495.1). NCBI lineage: Bacteria > Bacillati > Actinomycetota > Actinomycetes > Kitasatosporales > Streptomycetaceae > Streptomyces > Streptomyces sp. NPDC059853. The sequence continues at coordinate 25,204 of NZ_JBHWJL010000017.1, read as the reverse complement.
CGGGAGGCCACCGTCCACCAGTGGGGGCCGCGCCGGTTGTGGGACGAGGTGGCGCGGGCGCTGGCGTGGTGGCGGGAGCGGGGGCGCCCCGGGGTGGACGCGTTCGGGCTGACCGTGACGCCGGAAGGGGTCTGCCGGACGTGGTGCGGTGGCCCGGGGGAGCCGGTGCCGTCCTTCGGGGGTGGGGGATAGCCGGACGGGATAGCGGAAGGCCCGGCGCCACCGGGGTGGGGCCGGGCCTTCGGGGTGGTGCGGGTCAGCTCGGGTCGAGGTCGATGACCGCGACGCGCTTGGCCGGGTCCGTCTCGCGCAGGGCCTCGCGCAGGGCGCCGGCCACGTCGGTGGGTTCGACCGGGGTCTGGGTGCCGTTGCCCCGGGTCACCAGCACGCCGTCGAACTGGGAGCCGTAGAGGGACGCCAGCACCTCCAGGTCGTACACGTCCACCAGGGTGCCGTCCACCGCCTTCATGGACAGGAACTGGTGGATCGAGTTCTCCGGGCTCATCGGCAGCGAGATCCCGCCGGCCTCGATGTAGACCATGTCCGACATCGCGGGCTCGGCGAACTCCGCCATCGCCCGGGCCACCTCTTCCTCGGTGATCTCCGGCTCCACCGTCGTGGTCGGCAGCGTCACCGGGGTGTTCTCGCCGCCGGCCGCGCGGGTGCGGAAGGCCGACTCCACGGCGTCCGCCGCCGCCTCCACGTTGATGCCCTCGCCCGCCTTGCCCGGCTGCGCCTGCGGTCCCTCGCTGCTGAAGGTGATGGAACCCTCCACCGGGGCGCCCGAGCCGAGGCCGGCCGTCAGGTCCTCCAGGGCCACCGTCAGCTTCTCCCGGTCGACCGCGAAGACCGCGTCCACCGGCCGCTCGCTGCCCAGCAGGGAGCCGAAGACGGACGCCGGCGCGTAGTCGGGTCCGGCGGCGGCGCGGACGGTCGCCTCGGTGTCCACCGCGAGGCCCGCCACGCTGGGCTTCAGCTCCAGTTCCGCGTCGCCGACCTGGAGCAGCAGCGGCGCGTTGTTGGCCTCGTCCACCGCCGCGTCCAGCAGGGCGACGGCCTCCTGGGTGGTGCGCCCGCCGATGTCCTGGCCGAGCACGGTGGTGCCCTTGGGGACGTCCTCCTGGTTGAGCAGCAGCCCGGTGCCGTAGGCGGCGACGCCCAGCAGCACCACGGCGACCACCACGAGCTTGCCCAGCTTGCCGGCCTTGCCCTTGGCCTTCTTGGGGGCGGCCGGGGCCGGGGCCGGCGCGGGGGCGGGCTCCTCGGGGTCCTCGTCGAAGTCGAGCGCGGGCGGCGGTACGGCGGGGCCGCCGGCCGGCTCGCCGAAGACCGGGATCGCGGCGGTGTCGCCGTGGCCCGGCGGGGGCGGCGGCGGGAACGGGCCGCCCAGGTCCAGGGTGGGGCCGCCCGGCTCCTCCGTCACGGCGGCGGCGGGCAGGGCGAGGTCGCCGGTCGCCGGTCCCGTGGTGGGGCCGGACGGCGGGGTGGTGCTCACCGGGCGGGGCGGCAGCCCGGTGCCCTCGGGCGGGGTGTCCGGGAACCAGGCCGGGTTCGGGCCGGTCTCCTCCGGCTGCGGCGTGCGCGGGGCCGGGGGCGCGTCGAAGGTGGTGTCCCCCAGCGACAGGGCGCCGGTCTCGTCCGCCTGCGGGGGCTTGCGCGGCTCGAACCACGAGCTGGTCTTCTTCTTGGCCGGGGCGGCCGACTCGCCCAGGCCGCTGGAGGTCGCCCCGGTGGCCTTCGGCCGGACCGGCAGCCCGGGCGCCGCGGGTGCCGCCGGAGCGCGGCCGGCCGCCGGCAGTTCGTCCCCTGCCGCGTCGTCGTCCAGCGTCTCGCGCATGACAACGGGCGGAATCGGCCGGGATCCGGGGATGTTGATCCGGATCCGGGTCGTCATCGTGGTCTCGGTCTTCTTCTCCGCCGGCTGCGCCGCACCCGGCGGGGTACCGTCGTTCCCCTCGCTGCGCTGGGGGTCCCATCCCCGGGGACTGGGGGACGGACTGTCAGTTTCACGACTCAAGGCAGGATCTCCCGGTTGGTTTCACCGGCCGGCCCGGTTCACTGGCCGGGGCCGGGCGGCAGCCCCACCATACTGGGGTCGCCGCGAACGTACGGCCTCAGCACGAGATTGGCACATCCGTGCCCGGGGGTTCACCGGCGGGGGCCGGGGAGCCGCTCCGGCGGCACCCAGAACATCGGACGGCCGACCGGCGCGAGGGCCCAGCACACTCCGGCCAGGACCATACCGCCCAGCAGGAAGATGTAACTCGTCGCCCCCGTCGCGAAGATGAAATCGCCCTGCGGGCGGGAACCGGTGAGCGCGAGCACCGCGAGCACCCAGCCGGCCGCCGGGGCGCCCACCCCGGCGCGCGAACGGGTCAGGAGCGCGCCGCCGAGGAACAACGCCGCCGCTCCGGCGAGTGACAGCAGCAGGCCCAGGGGTGACCAGCCGGCCTGGATCAGCGATCCCGCGATCCCGCCGACGGCGCCCAGCACCCCGAGCCCGATGTAGGCCGCGATTCTCATCGGATCTCCTCCGGATCCAGACCGGCGAAGACGTCCGTGGCCCCGGGAGGGACCGGGACGCCCGCGGCCAGTGTGTAGTACTCGGTCTCCCACAGCGGCTGGACCAGGTCATTGGACAGGGCGAAGGACGTGCCGTCCTCCCGCACCGTGATCTGGGTGGCGTGGGCCGCCATCGCCCGCCGCTTGGCCGCCGCGTCGGCCGCCGTGCCGCGCACGGTGATCGCGACGGAGGCGTCCGGGACGACGCCGGGCAGGTCGCTCAGCGCCGCGACCGCCTCGGCGGGCCGGGCCGTGTCCGTCAGCGAGGACAGCCGCCGCCCGGCCTCGGCCGCGGGGAGACAGGTGTAGAGCACCCGGGCGATCCGGTGCCGGGGGGCGGCCAGCTCCGCGCCGCGCAGCGCGACCCGGTGCGCCTGGATGTGGTCGGGGTGGCCGTAACCGCCCTGCGGATCGTAGGTGATCAGTACGTGCGGGCGGACGTCCTCGATGACGTCGGCCAGTTGCCGGCCGGCGAGGTCGGGGTCCGCGCCCCAGAAGGCGTCCGGGGCCCGGTTCGTGGTCAGGCCCATCATGCCCGAGTCGCGCCAGCGGCCCGGGCCGCCCAGCAGCCGGTGGTCGCGTACGCCGAGGGCCCGCATCGCGGCGGTCAGTTCCCGCGCGCGGTACGGGCCCAGGGCGTCGTCACGGTCGGCGGCGAGATGCGCCAGCTCCGGCGGGATCACCTCGCCCTCCTCACCGAGGGTGCAGGTGACGAGTGTGACCCGGGCGCCGGCGGCCACGGCTGCCGCCATCGTCACGCCGTTGCCGATCGACTCGTCGTCGGGGTGGGCGTGCACCAGCAGCAGACGCGGACTCATGCCCCGAGCTTACTCAGAACGAGAGATTGCTGATCATCCCGGCCACGCTGGAGGTCACGTCGTTGATGGTGGGGGCGATGTTGGAGCTGGCGAGATAGAAGCCGAACAGCACACACACCAGCGCGTGCATGCCCTTGAGTCCCGCCTTCTTGATCAGCAAGAAGACAATGATCGCAAAGAGCAGCACTGCGGAGACGGAGAGCGCCACCGGGATCACCTCCAGGTCGTGACCGGGTCCGGGCAGGGGGAGCGGCCCCTGGGCCGGGGTTGCCCACGGGAAGTCCTACCCATCGTGCGCAACGGACTATAACGATCAACGTGGCGGCATAACTCGGTGCACAGGAGCAGAAGAGGGGCGCACGCCCCCGTCTCACGACGGCTCGCGCATCACGATGTCGTGCTCCCTGGCAACGGTCGAACCTTCTTCCGGGTAGTGGCATGCGGTGAGGTGACCGGGACCGTTGCCCTCGATCCGTACCAGCGGCGGCTCCTCGGCGGCGCAGCGCTGGGTGGCCTTCCAGCAGCGGGTGCGGAAGCGGCAGCCGGAGGGCGGCGCGGCGGGGGAGGGGACGTCCCCGGCCAGCCGGATCCGCTCCCTGCGCGCGCCGCCCGCGGGGGTACCGGACGCGGCCGTCGTCCCGTCCGCTTCCTCCTCGTCCGACAGGTCCACCTCCGGCACCGCCGACAGCAGGGCGTGGGTGTACGGATGGCGGGGGTGCTCGTAGATGGCCTCGCGGTCCCCGACCTCCACGATCCGGCCCAGGTACATCACCGCCACCCGCTGCGAGAAGTGGCGTACCACGGCCAGGTCGTGGGCGATGAACAGAAAGGCGATCCCCAGTTCGCGCTGCACCCGGCGCAGCAGGTTGACGACCTGGGCCTGGATGGAGACGTCCAGCGCGGAGACCGGCTCGTCCGCGATGATCAGCTTGGGGTCCAGCGCCAGCGCCCTGGCCACCCCGATCCGCTGCCGCTGGCCGCCGGAGAACTCGTGCGGGAAGCGGTTGTAGTGCTCGGGGTTGAGGCCGACCGTCTCCAGCAGCTCCCGGACCCGCGCCTCCCGGCCGCCGGGCGGCCGGATGCCGTTGATCTCCATCGGGCCGCCGATGATGGTGCCCACCGTCTGGCGCGGGTTGAGCGAGGAGTACGGGTCCTGGAAGATCATCTGGATCTCGGAGCGCACCGGCGCCAGCTCCCGGCGCCCGGCGCGGGTGATGTCGCGCCCCCGGTAGGAGATGGTGCCGTCGGTCGGGTCGAGCAGCCGGGCCAGCAGCCGCCCGGTGGTGGACTTGCCGCAGCCGGACTCGCCGACCAGGCCGAAGCTCTCGCCCTCGTGCACCGTGAGGTCCAGGCCGTCCACCGCGCGCACCGCGCCGACCGTGCGGCGGAACGGGAAGCCGCCCTTGACGGGGAAGTGCTTGGTCAGTCCGCGGGCCGTCATCAGCGGGGCGGGGCCGTCGGTCATCGCGGCTGTCCTTCCAGGCGGGGGCGTACGTGGACATCGAACAGCGTCCGCCGCTGCCCGGCGTCCAGATGGCAGGCCGCGCCCCGGCCGTCCGGCAGGGCGGGCCGCTCCTCCGTGCAGCGTTCCGGCGGGTCCACCGCGTCCCGGTGGGCGCAGCGCGGGGCGAACGGGCAGCCGGCCGGGGGGTGCAGCAGGCTGGGCGGGGAGCCGGGGATGGGCAGGAGTTCGCGCTCGGTGTCCCCGGTGAGCCGGGGCATGGAGCCCAGCAGGCCCCAGGTGTACGGGTGCTGGGGGCGGCGCAGTACCTCGCGGACGGTGCCGCGTTCCACGGCCCGGCCCGCGTACATCACCAGCACGTCGTCGCTGACCTGGGAGACCACGCCGAGGTCGTGGGTGATGAGGATGATGGCGGAGCCGAACTCCTGCTGGAGGTCGCGCAGCAGGTCCAGGATCTGGGCCTGGACGGTGACGTCCAGCGCGGTGGTGGGCTCGTCGGCGATGAGCAGGTCCGGGTCGCACACCAGCGCCATGGCGATCATGGCGCGCTGCCGCATGCCGCCGGAGAACTGGTGCGGGTAGTCGTCCACCCGCTGCCGGGGGTTGGGGATGCCGACCTTGCCCAGCATCTCGACGGCCCGCTCGCGCGCCTCGCGTTTGCCGGCGCCGCGGTGCTTGCGGTAGGGCTCGGCGATCTGCCGGCCGATGGTGTAGTAGGGGGAGAGCGCGGTGAGCGGGTCCTGGAAGATCATCGCGGCCTTGTTGCCGCGCAGCCGCTGCAACTGCCGCTCGCCGGCGCCGATCAGCTGCTGCCCGTCCAGTTCGATGCCGCCCTCGATGGTGGTGGTGCGCGGGTTGTGCAGGCCGAGCACGGCCTGGTTGGCCACCGACTTGCCGGACCCCGACTCGCCGACGATGCCGAGGGTGCGGCCCCGCTCCAGGTCGAAGGAGAGCCCGTCCACGGCCTTGACCATGCCGTCCTCGGTGCCGAAGTGCACGCGCAGATCGCGTACCGACAGATAGCTCACGGATGCTCCTAGGACAGCCGCACGCGCGGGTCGATGAGGGCGTAGGCGGCGTCGACGACGATGTTGAAGAGGACGATCATCAGCGCGGCGAACAGCATCACGCCCATGAGCATCGGCAGGTTGGACTTGGTGACGGATTCGACGGCGAGCCGGCCGAGTCCGGGCAGGGCGAAGGTGTACTCGGTGACCATCGCGCCGCCGAACAGCGAGCCCATGTCGATGCCGATGATGGTGACGATGGGGATGAGGGAGCCGCGCCAGGCGTAGCGGAAGAACACGGTGGGCCGGGACATGCCCTTGGCCCGCGCGGTGCGGACGTGTTCCTCCTGGAGTTGTTCGATGAGGGTGGCGCGTGCCATGCGGGTGTAGTTGGCGGTGAAGATGGTGGAGAGCACCAGCCAGGGCAGCAGCAGGCCCTTGAACCAGCCGAGCGGGTCCTCGGTGAGGGGGACGTACTGGGGCTGGGGCAGCAGCTGGGTCTGGTAGACGAACAGCGCCAGGGCGAGCGGGCCGAGGAAGTAGATCTGCATGGAGGAGAGCACCAGCGAGGTGGAGCTCATCACCTTGTCGAGCAGGGTGCCGCGCCGCCAGGCGGCGAGCATGCCCAGGCCCAGGCCCAGGAAGAGGAAGACGACGGCGCCGCCGAGGGTGAGCGAGACGGTGGTGGGCAGCCGGTCGAGGATGGTGTCCAGGACGGGGCGGTTGTCGGCGAAGGAGAAGCCGAGGCAGGGGGCGGGGCAGGGCCCGGCGGCGAAGTCACGGCCGGCGAAGATGCCGATCATGTACTCCCAGTACTGCACGGGCACGGGCTGGTCGATGCCGAGGTTGCGTTCGACGATGGCGAGCTGGTCGGGGGTGCAGACCTTGCCGCAGGCCAGCAGGGCGGGGTTGCGGGGGATCGCGTAGAAGAGGAAGAAGGTGACGGCGCTGATGATCAGCAGGATGGCGACGGCACCCAGCGAGCGCCGGAAGAGAAAACGGAGCATCTGGTAGGCAGCTTTCGGTGACAGCCGGCGCCGGGGTCACCGGCCCGCCGGGCCCGGGTGGGCGGGGCGGGCCGGTGACGGCCGATCGCGTCGCGGGGTCAGTCCTGGATGACGTACAGCCGGTGCATGTCGACGGTGCTGAAGTCGTTGTTGAAGACGGCTCCGCCGATCCGCGACCCGTGCAGGATGTTCTGCTTGTAGTAGAAGAGGGGCACGGCGGGCAGGTCCTCCTCCAGGATCCGCTTCTGGAGGTCGAACCAGGCGGTGGCCGCCTCGTCCGCGTCCGACAGCAGCAGGATGCGGTCGATCTCCTCGTTGATGTAGTCCTGGTTGATGTGGCTGTAGTTGGACGCGCCGTCCTGGATGGTGCGGCCGTCGTACTGGGCCGGGATCACGGTGGCGGCGGAGAGCCAGTCGTGGCCCCAGTTGCTGCGGTAGATGTCGTAGCCGTTGTCGACCTGGCCGATGGTGTCGTAGTACTGCTCGGTGGGGACCTCGCTGCGGTTCACCGAGAAGCCGGCCGTCTCCAGGGCGTCGGCGATGGCCACGGCGGCCTGCTGGTCCTCGGGGGCCACGTGGTGGAGGTAGTTCAGCTCGTAGCCGACCGCGTCGGCCTCCTCCAGCAGCTGCCGGGCCCGTTCGGTGTCGCCCTGCGGCAGGGCGAGCTTGCCGTACGGGTCGTAGTCGGGTTCGTACCCGGGCAGCAGCGGGGAGATGAAGCCGCCCGCGTAGGAACCGCCGATGGCGCCGCCGTAGGCGTTGAGCACGCCGTTGAGCGGGATGGCGTGCGCGATGGCCTCACGGACGCGCTTGTCGGTGACGGTGTCCTGGTTGATGACGAGCGAGGCGACGAACACCTGGTAGCCGCTGACCATCCGCTCCTGGACCGCCGGGTCCTGGACGACCTCGGCGGAGCCGGCGTCGATGCCGTTGTTGAAGCTGATGGCGTACTGGTTGTCGCCGTTGTCGGCGGTGAGGCGGCCGGTGGAGTCGTCCTGGCTGTGGCCGAAGGTGATCTCGTACCGGTCCGGGTAGGCGTTGCGCGCGGCATCGCTCTCGGGCACCCAGTGCTCGTTGCGGGTGAGGGTCATGGACCGGCCGGGGCGGAAGTCCTCGATCTGGTAGGGGCCCGAGGTCAGCGGGTCCTGGTCGTAGTTCTCCTTGGTGTCGCCCTCCTGCGAGACGGCGAAGTAGCCGGGGAGGGTGAGGGCGTACGGCAGGTCGTTCTGCGGCTGGGCGAAGTGGAAGACGATGGTCTTCTCGTCCGGGGTCTCCAGCACGCTGTCGGGCAGGTGGTCGCCCTCGTAGGGGCCGTCCGGGAGCAGTTCGCGGTAGGCGGCGCCCTCGGCGTCGGCGAGCCAGGACTGGATGAACGTCGGTCCCTGGGTGATGAATTCGGCGAACTGCCGCTCGAAGGTGTGCCGGATGTCGGCGGAGGTGATGGGAGAGCCGTCGTTGAAGTAGATGTCGTCCTTGAGGGTGTACGTCCAGGTGCGGCCCTCGTCGGAGACGGTGCCCGCGTCGGTGGCCAGGTCGCCGACCACCGAGTAACTGCCGTCGTTGTGCAGCCGGGTGGTGGTGAGGCCGCGGTGCAGCAGGCGGGCGATGGTCATCTCGTGGGCGACGTAGACCTGCGCCGGGTCGAGATGGTCGGGGGAGGTCTCCTGGAGCACCCGTATGGTGCCGCCGGGCTGGGCGCCCGGCACCTCCTCGGCGGGGCCGGTGGAGCCGGCGGCGTCGGCGAACTCGATGCTCTGGAGGGTCTCGGGGCCGGTGTCCCCGCCGCCACCTCCCGGGTTCTCCTCGCCGCCCCCGCCGCCGCTGCTGCACGCGCCGAGGAGGAGGGCGCCGGCCAGGGCGAGGGACGCGGCCCTGGTGCCCCGTCCGGACAGTGGTCTGCGTCGCGTCGTGATGGTCATGGCTTCGGTCGCACCTCACATCGGTCAGCGGTCGGACTTCGGGTCGAAGGCGTCCCGTACGGAGTCCCCGAGCAGGTTGAAGGCGACCACGAAGATCACCATCGCGACGCCGGGGAAGAACATGTAGGTGATGTCGCTCTTGTAGACCCGGGCGCCGGTGGCGAACATCCGGCCCCAGTCGGGGGTGGGTTCGGTCATGCCGACCCCGAGGTAGGAGAGTGCGGCGGCGGTGGTGACGAAGCTCGGCAGCATGTAGGTCGTCTGCACCAGGGTGGGGGAGACGACGTTGGGCAGCAGTTCCTTGCGGATGATGCGCCAGGGCGAGGCACCGGAGACCTTGGCCGCCTCCACGAACTCCCGGTCGCGCAGGGAGAGGGTGGCGCCGCGCAGAATGCGGGCCAGGGTCATCCAGCCGAGAATCCACAGCACCACGACCACCGACAGCACCCGGACGTAGGTGGGTGTTTCCTGCCGTGGATCGACGAACAGGCTGGTGACGATGGGCAGGAAGGCCACGAAGAACAGCTGGTTGGGAAAGGCCATCAGCAGATCGATGAGCCGGCTGATGGTGTAGTCCCACTTCCCGCCGAGATATCCGGCGGCGATGCCGAGCACGATCGCGGTGAGGGTGGCCAGCACGGTGACGGCCAGCGCGATGAACAGCGAGGTGCGGATGCCGTACACCAGCTGGGTCAGGACGTCGCGGCCCATGAGGGGTTCGAGGCCGAACCAGAACTCGCCGTCGATTCCGCCATTGGGCTTGACCGGATAGCCGTACTCGTTGAGCAGGGTCGGGTCGATCTGCCCGTACCGGGTGTACGGGTCCTTGCCGTAGAGCCAGGAGATGACCGGGGCCAGCAGCCCGATCGCGAAGAAGAACAGCACCACGCAGGCGGAGGCGACCCCGACCTTGTCGCGGCGGAACCGGCGCCACATCAGCTGTCCCGGGGAACGCCCGGTCAGCTCGGAATCGGCTGCGGCCACGGCAGCCTTCGACCGACGAGCCATCACATGACTTCCCCCCACCCGATGTCGATACGCGTGTAGAGCGGGACTGTGGCAAGGCGCGCGGGGGCTCGTCAAGAGAAAGCAGTGGTATAAACCTATGATGATAATTCAGCGCGGCATTGCTGCACGGAATGACGCGCACGCACCCGGGATGAAGCATTCACCTTCCGGAAATGTGCCGACAGCTGACCCCCGCCCCCGCGATTAACACGGCAGCAACCTGCCGGACCCGGCACCGATATGCGGACAGCCCAGACTGAGGCGGTACGGCCGTGCGGGTGCCGTAGCCCGGGGCGGCGCGGCGTTGACGACCGCACCGCCCCGGGCGCCTCTCAGAACGCCGTCCGGTAGTGGTAGTGGTGGTGATCCGTGAAGCCCAGCCGGTCGTACAGCACCCGGGCCCCCTCGTTGCCCGGCTCCACCTGGAGATACGCCGCGCTCGCGCCCTCCGCCAGCGCCACCCGCGCCAACTCCGCCATCAGCGCCGTGGCCAGCCCTTGCCGCCGGTGCTCCGCGGCCACCTCCACCGCCGCGAACCCCGCCCAGCGCCCGTCCACCACACACCGCGCCGCCGCCGCGCCCGGCACCCAGGCGAACCGCACGGCGGGGCCCCGGGACAGCACCCGCGGCGCGGTGTCCGGGGCCTCGCGGTGCCGCGGATAGGCCGCCAGCCACTCCTCGGTCAGCTCCCGCCCGACCCGGACCCGCGGATCCGGCTCCCGGTCGGCCAGCGGCGCCAGCGGCGCCACCCGCAGGATCGCCGGCCGCTCCGCCCGCCATCCGGCCCGCTCCAGCGCGGCGTCCAGCAGTTCGTCGGTGCCGGCCGCGCCGGTGTCCACCTGGATCCGGGCCGGCAGCCCCCGGTCCGCGTACCACCGGCGGATCCGGTCCGGATCGGGGTCGCCCGGGCCCACCCGGTGCGCGGAGTTGGCACGGGCCGTCCAGCCCCCGGCGGCGTTCAGCAGCCAGTCGCCGATCCGTTCCGTCTCCGTACCCGGCCAGGAGCGTCCGGCCACCGCCGTCAGCTCCCGCGCGGAGGCCGCCGGGGTGCCCCGGCGGCGCGCGGGGGCCTCCGGCACGGTCTTTCCGGCCACCATGGCGGATTCGGCGAGCTGTACCCGCTCCCCGTCCCGCCGTGTGATGCTCAGCACCCCGTCCGACCAGGAGGTGAGGACCCCCACCGTGTCCGTATACCGGGCCGGGGCGTCACCCGGGGCGGCGATAGTCCGAACAGAGACGCGTTTGCCCAGGTCAGCAGGGGTGATCGTAACTCTGAGGCGTCCGCCCGTGGTGAACTCCACCGTCTTGTCCGCCCCTCGGATTACTTCTTGTCCGTTCGACCCGCGATACTAGAGGGTGAGCATCGACGACGCCGCGCCCCCGCGCGCCCAGCGGCTGATTGCCGCCCCTTACCGAGGAGGACTGACAGCGTGACCTACGTCATCGCGCAGCCGTGTGTCGACCTGAAGGACAAGGCATGCATCGAGGAGTGCCCGGTCGACTGCATCTACGAGGGTCAGCGTTCCCTGTACATCCACCCGGATGAGTGCGTCGACTGCGGTGCCTGCGAGCCGGTGTGCCCTGTCGAGGCGATCTTCTACGAGGACGACACCCCGGAGGAGTGGAAGGACTTCTACAAGGCCAACGTGGAGTTCTTCGACGAGCTGGGTTCGCCCGGCGGCGCCAGCAAGCTCGGCCTCATCGAGCGCGACCACCCCTTCATCGCCGCGCTGCCCCCGCAGGAGCACGACGAGTGAGACGGTGAACGAGCCGTCGTACACCTCGTACCCGTGACGCCCGGTCCCGCACGGCAGCAGCCGAGCGGGACCGTCGCGTTGGACCAGAAAGTGAGCCACCCCGTGCCGTCCCTCTTCGCCCGGCTGCCCGCCTTCCCCTGGGACCGCCTGGAGCCGTACAAGGCCACCGCCGCCGCGCATCCGGGCGGCATCGTCGATCTGTCGATCGGCACCCCGGTGGACCCGGTGCCCGGGCTGATCCAGGACGCTCTCACGGCCGCCGCCGACAGCCCCGGCTACCCCACGGTGTGGGGCACCCCGGCGCTGCGCGAGGCGATCCTGGGCTGGCTGGCCCGCCGGACGAACGCGGCCGGACTCGACCACCCCAACGTGCTGCCGGTGGTGGGCTCCAAGGAACTGGTGGCCTGGCTGCCGACCCAGCTCGGGCTCGGCCCCGGCGACAAGGTGGCCTGCCCGCAGCCGGCCTACCCGACGTACGAGGGGGGCGCGCGACTGGCCGGGGCCGAACCCGTGCCGTACACCGGGTCCGTCACCGACCTCGACCCGGCCGGGCTCCGGCTCGTCTGGCTGAACTCGCCGGGCAACCCGAGCGGCCGGGTGCTGGACGCGGCCGAACTGCGGGCCGCCGTGGAGTGGGCGCGCCGGCACGGGGTGCTGCTGCTCAGCGACGAGTGCTACCTGGAGCTGGGCTGGGAGGCCGATCCGGTCTCCGTGCTGGACCCGGCGGTGTGCGGCGGCTCGGTGGACGGGCTGATCGCGGTGCACTCGCTGTCGAAGCGGTCCAACCTGGCGGGCTACCGGGCGGCGTTCCTGGCCGGCGACCGCACGGTGCTGGGCGAACTGCTCCAGATCCGCAAGCACGGCGGGATGATGCTGCCGGCCCCGGTGCAGGCGGCGATGACCGTGGCGCTGGGCGACGACGCGCATGTGGCCGTGCAGCGCGAGCGGTACGCGGCGCGGCGGGCCGCGCTGCGGGCGGCGCTGGAGGGGCGCGGCTTCCGCATCGAGCACAGCGAGGCGTCGCTGTACCTGTGGGCGACGCGGGACGAGCCGTGCTGGGAGACGGTGGCCGAACTCAGCAAGGAGGGCGTCCTGGTGGCCCCGGGCGAGTTCTACGGCGCCCCGGGCGACCGCTTCGTACGGGTGGCGTTCACCGCCACCGACGAAAGGGTGGCAGAGGCGGTGCGGCGGTTGTCGTGAGGTGGGGGCACCCCCGGCCGGAGGCTGGGGGAGGGTGGCAGAGGCGGTGCGGCGGCTGTCGTGACGTGGGGGTGCCCCCGGCCGGAGGCTCGGGGGCACCGCTCGCCGTGCGGACGGCGCGGAGCCCCCGGGGCGGGAGGTGTCCCCCGGGGGCTCCGCTGCCGTGCCGCCGTACGGCCGGGGGTCAGCCGATGGGCAGGCCGCCGAGCAGCTGGGTGGCCGAGGTGGGGTCGACCGGGGCGGCCGAGGTGAGGGTCTTGCCGAGCGCCCCGGCGCCCTCGGTGGCGACCTCGGCGGCCAGCTCGCCGACGACCTGCTGGGCGGCCGGAACGGTGCCCTGGATGGCGGTGTTGGCGGTCTCGCCGAGAGCCGGCAGGGTGCGGTTCTCCTCGCCGGTCAGCCCGCCTGCGGTCTTGGCGGCGCCCTCGACCGCGTTGCCCAGGGTGGCGGGGTCCAGGTTGGTGATCCCGTTCAGTTCCCCGTTGGTGGGCAGCCCCAGGGCGCTGGCCTGGCCGGCGGCGCCGACGAGCGGAGCGGCGGCCGCGAGCACGATGGCGGCCTTGGTCACACGGCGCTGGAGGGGGTTGGACATGTTGCTCCTTCGGCGAGAAGTGGTGCGTTGTGGTGCGTTGCCGTGCCTATCGCTCGGAGGGGCCCGGAGGTTGCGGTCTCGCCGGGTAAAGGATTGGTAATGCGTCGCATGATCAGCTCTGCGCAAGAATGGCTGGTCCGCGGCTTATTGCAGCGGGGACAGGGCGAACAGACCGGGCCCGAACGTGATCAGGAGGGGCAGTAAAGGAGCGAGTCCCGCCGCCGCGGCGGCCGTACGGCGGCGGGCCGGGGTGAGCCGTACCGGTGGCTCCAGCAGCCGGTCCACCCGGTCGCCGAGCTGCCGCCGGCTGGAGGAGCAGGACAGGACGCCGCGGTGCTCGTTCAGTTCGATGAGGGCGAGCGCGGTGTCCAGATGACCGCAGCGCCGTGACGCGGTGTCGTCGGCGGCGAGTTCGACCAGCCGGTGGGTCTGCTCGCAGAAGTGCGCGAACAGCGGCACCCGGGGAAAGCCGGCGGCCAGCGCCCCGGACAGCTGGAGCAGCCAGTCGTGCCGGGCCCGCGCGTGGCCGCGCTCGTGGGCCAGTACGGCGTCCAGCCGGCGTCCGGTGAGCCGGCGCAGCGCGCCCGTGGTGATCACCAGTCGGCCGTCGCCGCCGGGCAGCCACCAGGCGTCCGGGTACTCGTCCTCCAGGACCAGCAGCGGGCCGGGCCGGGCCGGCAGCAGCGGGGCGGGGAGATCGGGCGCGCGCTCGCGCAGCCGGGCCCGGCGCAGGGCGCGGGTGCGGTACGCCTCGGTCAGCTGCCGGGCCAGCATGGCGGCGGTCCAGGCCGCCCCGCAGGCCAGCAGCAGGGTGAGGGCGGCCGTCCACAGCGGGACGTCGTGCAGGTTGTACGCGGCCGTGACGGCTTCCGGCGCGGGCGCGAACACCTGGGCCCGTACCGTGTCGAACACGGCCGCGGCGCCCAGCAGCAGGGCGGCCAGCGCGCACAACAGCACGGTTCCGACCAGGCACTGCCACACCCACAGCGCCACCACCGGCTCCCGCCCGGGCCATTCGGCCCGGGTCAGGGCGCGCGGCAGCAGCACGGCGGCGCTCAGGGCCGTGGCCATGAGCAGGAGGAGGCTGAGGCTCACTCCGTGGGGTCCCCCTTCGTGACCAGGTGCCCGGCGCCGCTGACGGCCGGGTCGCCGCCGGGCGCCGCGGGGACGGCGGGGGCCGGGACGGGCCGGGACAGCAGCCGGGCGGTGAGGGCGGCGCCGCCCACCAGGACCACCGTAGCGATCAGCAGGGTGGCCGTATAGCCGTGGTCGAAGGCTCGGTGCGCGGCGGCCAGCAGCGCGTCGGCCCCGTGGGGCCCGGGGAGTTCGCCGGCGGCGGCGATGGCCTGGTCGAGTCCCTCCCGGGCGGACTCGGGCGCGCCCTCGGGCAGCCGGATGGTGGAGGTGTACAGCGCGCCGAGCAGGCTGCCGAGGATGGCGACGCCGGACAGCGAGCCCAGCTCGTAGGAGACTTCCTCCACCGAGGCGGCCATCCCGGCCCGGTGCTTGGGGGCGTTGCCGATGATGGCGGCCGAGGCGGCGGTCATCGCGAGCCCGGTGCCGACGCCGACCACCACGAGTCCCGGCGTGATCCAGGCCGGATGGTCCGGGTCCAGGGCGAGGAACGGCACCGTCCCCGGCGTCATGGCCAGGGTGAGCAGCGCACCCGCGCCGGTCAGCAGCAGGCCGCCGACGAGCAGCGGACGGGTGCCGGCCCGGTGCAGCAGGGCGCCGCCGATGACACCGGCAGGCAGCGCGCCCAGGGCGACGGCCGCCACCAGCAGACCGGCCGACAGCGGGGAGAGGCCGAGGACCAGTTGCAGCCGCTGGGTGAGCACCAGCTGGAGCCCGGCGTCGGCGAACATCGCCAGGCCCGCCGCCGCGACCCCGGCCATGATGCGCGGGTCGCGCAGCAGCGCGAAGTCGATCAGCGGGTGGGACATGCCGCGCTGGCGGCGGATGAACAGCCAGAACCCCACGGCGGCGACCAGCAGCGCCAGCACGGCGTGGAGCGGCTGCGGGGCCGGCTTGGTCAGCTCCTTGATCGCGTACACGGTGCCGACCAGACCGGCCATGATCTGCACGGAGGCGAGCAGGTCCCAGGGCTTGTCGGGGTTGCCGGAGCCGCCGGGCGCCAGCAGGGCGGCGGCCAGCAGGCTCACCAGCACCACGGGGACGTTGATGAGGAACACCGAGCCCCACCAGAAGTGTTCGAGCAGCAGCCCGCCCACGATGGGGCCCATCGCCATGCCGAAGACGGACATCGTGCCCCACACACCGATGGCGATGCCGCGTTCCCGCTCGTCGTCGAAGGTGATGCGGATGAGCGAGAGGGTGGCCGGCATCATCGCGGCGGCGCCGACCGCCAGGAACGCCCGGGCGCCGATGAGCACGCCGGGGGAGGGCGCGAAGGCGGCCAGCAGGGACGCGGTGCCGAACAGGGTCAGGCCGATGAGGAACATCCGTTTGTGGCCGACCCGGTCCCCCAGGGTGCCGGCGCCCAGCAGCAGACCGGCCATCACCAGCGGATAGGCGTTGATGATCCACAGCTTCTGCGAGGCGTCGGCGGACAGTTCCTCGGTCAGCGTCGGCAGGGCGGTGTACAGGACGGTCATGTCCACCGAGATCAGCAGCAGACCTGCCGAGACGGTCACCAGGATCCACCAGCGCTTGGCGCTGCTCACGTCGTTCTCCTTGTCGGTGCGGGTGCTACGCCCGCGGGCGTGCGGGGTCGGTGAGGGCGGTGATCCGCTCCACCAGGGCCGCCTTGAGGGGGGCGGGGAGCGCGGCGCCGGAGGTGGCCTCGTACAGCCACATGCCGTCGGAGGCCATCCGGGCCAGCAGCAGATCGAGGTCCGCGGGTTCCTCCAGGCGCTCGGGCAGCGGGGCCCAGCGGTGCATCAGCTCATCCCACTGCTGGGCGAGCGCGGGCTGGGCCGTGGCTTCGAGCATGAAGGTCAGCTCCGCCTTGCTGGCGGTGTTGGCCGCGCCCTCGATGGCGTACGCGGTGGTCGACTCGCGCTCGGTCGCCTCCGCCAGCGGTTTGCCGAGCATCTCCGTCAGCCGCTCCTCCCAGCGGGTGATCAGCTGTCTCTGGATGGCGGACAGCAGGTCCTCGCGGCTGGGGAAGTGGTACATCAGGCCGGCCTTGGTCACGCCGGCCTCGCGGGCGGCGGATTCCAGGGTGAGGGCGGTGATGCCGTCGCGTTCGGTGACGCGGATGGCGGCATCCAGGATGAGGGGGCGTGAGCTGGGACGCATACAAGTTACTTTACCATCCGGAAGGTAAAGTAACGGGCGGACGGGAAACCGGCCGGACCCCCGTCCGGCCGGTACGCCGCGGCCCGGCTACCCGGGGTCCCGCTCCGCTTCCGGGCCGCCCTCCGGCGGCGTCAGGATGCTCAGCACCAGCTCGTCGCCCAGACTGCCGCCCCCCGTCCCGTCCAGCGCGCTGTCCGAGCGGGCGGCCTCCTCCCGCCAGCCCTCCCGGGACCGCTTCGCCTCCCACACCCGGTTGCCCAGCTGGATCCGCTCGATCCCCAGCTCCGCCGCGTGCGCCACCGACCAGTGCGCCAGCTCCCAGCCCCGCTGGGCGTGCTCAGCCGGTGCCAGCCCCACCGTCACCAGCTCCCCGTCGGCGCCCACCGGCAGCTCGCCGAACTCCGCCCTGATCCGCTCCGGCACCTCGGCGGCCACGAAGGGATCGACGCCGCCCTCCCCGACCGTGCAGTTCAGCGCGGCGGGGGACCGGCCGGTCAGCGCGGCGGCCAGCAGCGCCGCGCGCGGCTCGTGCTTGGCGTACTCGTCCGGGAACGCGCTGCGCTGCACCTCCTGCGCCGCCTCGGTCAGCGGCATCGTCAGATAGTCCTCGACCTCCACCAGGTGGTCGTAGAACTGCCCCGCCGAGTACACCGGATCCATGATCTCCTCCACCGTGCCCCAGCCCTGGCTCGGCCGTTGCTGGAAGAGGCCCACCGAATCCCGGTCGCCGTAATCGATGTTGTAGAGACTGGACTCCTGCATGGCGGTCGCGATCGCTATCGTGATCGCCCGCTCCGGCAGTCCGCGCGCCGTGCCGACCGCGCCGATCGTCGCGGCGTTGGCGGCCTGCGGCGGCCGCATGGTGAACGAGGCGGTCTCTCCCTCGCCCGCGACCGTGCAGTGCGGGGGCTGCGCCGGGCCCGGCGACGACGTGTACTGCACCACGCCGTAACCGGCCACAGCGGCCAAAACCAGGACAGCTGACCCGCCGCGGACGAGCCTGCGACGTCGGGGAGAAGCGGTGGGTTCGGGCACGCGCTTACGGTAACCGGTCCCCGTCACGGCCGGATCACCCACCGGTACCCTCGTGGCCATGGAACCACCCGCACTTGACCTCGCTCTCGACGCCCCCGCCCTCACCGCCCAGCTCGTGGACATCCCCTCGGTCAGCGGAACCGAGGGCCCGCTGGCCGACGCCGTCGAAAGCGCGCTGCGCGCCCTGCCGCACCTGCGGGTGGACCGTTACGGCAACAACGTCGTCGCCCGCACCGACACCGGGCGTGCCGAACGCGTCCTGCTCGCCGGCCACATCGACACCGTCCCGATCGCCGGCAACGTCCCCTCCCGCCTGGACGAGGACGGCCTGCTGTGGGGCTGCGGCACCACCGACATGAAGGCCGGCGTCGCCGTCCAGCTGCGCATCGCCGCCACCGTGCCCGAGCCCAACCGCGATCTCACCTTCGTCTTCTACGACAACGAAGAGGTCGAATCCGAGCGCAACGGCCTGCGCCACCTCGCCGCCGTCCACCCCGACTGGCTGGCCGCCGACTTCGCCGTCCTCCTCGAACCCTCCACCGGCGAGGTCGAGGGCGGCTGCCAGGGCACCCTGCGCGTCCAGCTGCGGCTGCCCGGGGTGCGCGCCCACTCCGCGCGCTCGTGGATGGGCGCCAACGCCATCCACGCCGCCGCCCCCGTCCTGGCCCGGCTCGCCGCCTACGAGCCGCGCCGCCCGGTCATCGACGGCCTGGAGTACCACGAGGGCCTCAACGCGGTGGGCATCGAGGGCGGCGTCGCCGGGAACGTGATCCCCGACGCCTGCGTCGTCACGGTGAACTACCGCTACGCGCCGGACCGCAGCGAGGAGCAGGCCATCGCCCACGTCCACGAGGTCTTCGCCGACTGCGGCCCGCTGGAGATCGAGGTCACCGACCACGCCCCCGGCGCGCTGCCCGGGCTCTCCCACCCGGCCGCCCGCGCCTTCATGGCGGCGGTCGGCGGACAGGCACGGCCCAAGTTCGGCTGGACCGACGTCTCCCGGTTCAGCGCGCTGGGCATCCCCGCGGTGAACTACGGCCCCGGCGAGGCCAGCCTCGCCCACCGGCGCGACGAGCGGGTGGAGACCGCGCTCATCACCCGCTGCGAGGAACGGCTGCGCACCTGGCTCGGCGGGGCGTAGCGGATCCCCGGTCACGTACTGTCCCGCGCCCTGTCACCGGTGCTTCACTTTTGTCACCGTACGCTGAGTGAGGAGTACGCACCGTCGTAAGGAGCAACGCATGAGCAGCACCCCCGAGTCCCGGCCGGCCGCCACGGACGCGCGCCGCGAGCAGCGCCTGGGTCCGGTGGTGCGCCGCCGGGAACAGGTGGTGCCCGGCACGGCCGACCAGCGGCTGCTGGACACCCGGGGCCCGTCCGACTGGGTGCACGGCGACCCGTGGCGGGTGCTGCGCATCCAGTCCGAGTTCGTCGAGGGCTTCGGCGCCCTGGCCGAACTCGGCCCGGCCGTCAGTGTGTTCGGCTCCGCCCGGACACCGCCCGGCTCGCCCGAGTACGAGGCCGGGGTGCGCATCGGGCGCGGGCTGGCCGAGGCCGGGTTCACCGTGATCACCGGCGGCGGGCCGGGCGCGATGGAGGCCGCCAACAAGGGCGCCGCCGAGGCCGGCGGGGTCTCGGTCGGCCTCGGGATCGAACTCCCCTTCGAGCAGGGGCTGAACGAGTATGTGAACATCGGCGTCAACTTCCGCTACTTCTTCGTCCGCAAGACGATGTTCGTGAAGTACGCCCAGGGCTTTCTCGTGCTGCCGGGCGGCATGGGCACCATGGACGAACTGTTCGAGGCGCTCACCCTCGTCCAGACCCGGAAGGTGACCCGGTTCCCGATCGTGCTGGTCGGCCGCGACTACTGGCAGGGGCTGGCCGACTGGCTGCGGCAGACCATGATCGCCGGCGGCAAGGCGTCCGAGAAGGACCTGGACCTCTTCCACATCACCGACGACGAGGACGAGGCCATCGCCCTGGTCACCAAGGCGTAGCGGCCCCGGGGGCGGCCCGCCGCCCCCGGCCGTCCGGGCCGGTGCCTCGCGCGGCCGTCCGCGCCGCCGCCGTTCAGGCCAGCCCGCGCCGGGCCACCGCCGGGGGCCGGTGCCCGGCGATCGAGGCCACCATCTCCAGCACCTGCCGGGTCTCCGCCACCTCGTGCACCCGGTACACCCGGGCGCCGAGCCAGGCGGAGACCGCCGTGGTGGCCAGCGTGCCGATCAGCCGGTCCTTCACCGGACGGTCCAGCGTCTCGCCGACGAAGTCCTTGTTGGACAGCGACACCAGCACCGGCCAGCCGGTCGCCGTCATCTCCCCCAGCCGCCGGGTCGCCTCCAGCGAATGCCGGGTGTTCTTCCCGAAGTCGTGCCCCGGATCGATCAGCACCCCGTCCCGGCGCACCCCGAGCCGTACCGCCCGCTCCGCCAGCCCCACCGTGGTCCGCAGGATGTCGGCCATCACGTCCTCGTACACCACCCGGTGCGGCCGGGTGCGCGGCGCCGCGCCGCCCGCGTGCGTGCACACCAGGCCCACCCCGTGCCGGGCGGCCACCTCGGCCAGTTTCGGATCGACCCCGCCCCAGGCGTCGTTCAGCAGATCGGCGCCCTCCGCGCACACCGCCTCGCCCACTTCGTGCCGCCAGGTGTCCACCGAGATGACCACCTCCGGATACCGGCGCCGCACCTCGGCGACGAACCCGGCCGTGCGCCGGATCTCCTCGTCCGCGTCCACCTCCCGGCCCGGGCCCGCCTTCACCCCGCCGATGTCGATGATCGCCGCGCCCTCGGCCACCGCCCGCTCCACCCGCTCCAGCGCCGGGCCGTCGTCGAACGTGGCGCCCTGGTCGTAGAAGGAGTCGGGCGTACGGTTCACGATGGCCATGATCACCGGCTCACCGGCCGCGAACTCTCGCGTCCCCAGGCGCAGCATTGTCGGGTCATCCCTCCCAAGTCCGGCGGTTCGGCACGGGTACGAACCTACCTGGCACCACCCGTCGGCGCGGCATGGCACGATCGGTACCCGCATCGGTACGTACCCGAGGGAGAGGCGGTCGGCGCGGTGTTCTGGTTTCTGATGGCGGCCATGGTGGCGGTCGTCGCGGCGGTCGCGCTGGCGGTGCTGGGCAGCGGCGACGGCTCCGGCGGCCCGGTGACGGGCGGGCTGCCCGAGGCCGAGCCGGACCGCGCGCACGACCCGCTGCCGGCGGACCGGCCGCTGACCGCCGCCGACGTGGTGGCGGTACGGCTGCCGCTGGCGGCGCGCGGCTACCGGATGGCGGAGACCGACGACGTCCTGGACCGGCTGGCGGCGGAGCTGGCCGAACGGGACGCGCGGATCGCCGCGCTGGAGGCGGAGCTGGGCCGGGTGGCCGGGCCGCCCCCGGCCGGGCCCGCGGTGTGACACGCGCCGTCCGGCCCGCCGCGGGAGGCGGCCCGGGCCGGACGGCGTGCCCGGCCCGTCAGCTGCCCGTGAAGCGGGGCCGCTCCTTGGCGACGAAGGCGGTCACGGCGGCCCGGTGATCGGCCGACGCCCCGGCGCGCTGCTGCAACTCGGCCTCGTGCGCCAGCGACTCCGCCAGGGTGTGGGTCGCGCCGTAGGCCAGCGCGTCCTTGATCGCGGCGTAGGCGAGGGTCGGGCCCTCGGCCAGCCGGCGGCCCAGTTCCTGTGCGACGGACGGGAGTTCGTCGTCCGGCACGACGCGCTGGGCGATGCCGAGCCGCAGCGCCTCGGCGGCGTCCACGGAGCGCGGGAACAGCAGCAGATCGGCGGCCGTGCCGGGCCCGACCACCCGGGGCAGGGTCCAGGAGAGGCCGGAATCCGCGCCGAGACCGACCTGGGCGAAAGAGGTGTGGAACGACGCGCTCTCGGCGACGAGGCGGTAATCGGCGGCGAGGGCGAATCCGAATCCGGCACCGGCCGCCGCGCCGTTCACCGCCGCCAGAACGGGCTTGCGCATGTCCGTGATGGCTTCGGTGATGGGGTTGTAATGCTCGACGACGGTATTCATGGACGGTGTGTCGGGCGTGGTGTTCCGGAGGGTCCCGATGTGTTCCTTCAGGTCCTGCCCCACGCAGAATGCGCGCCCGCTCCCGGTGAGCAGCACGGCGCGGACCGCGCTTTCCGCGGCGGCGGTGCGCAGCGCGTCACGCAGCGCTTCCTTGGTGCGGACATCCAGGGCATTCATCGCCTCGGGGCGATTCAGTGTAATGGTCGCGAGACTCTCGGTGACGTGGTAGAGCACAGTGTCGGCCATGCCGGACAGCATAGGGAGGCGATCCCCCGTCCGGACTGGTGAATTGGGGGGATATGGGAGCATGCGTTGCCGAAGGGAGATCCACCGCTGTTGGTCAGAGGGTCACTCGATGCGGGATAATGGCCGAGAAGCAATGTGTTCGATGCCGGTGACGCTCGGGTTGTCGGCTGCGATGTAGCGGTTTCAGGAAGGGGAACGAGCATGGCGGCCATGAAGCCGCGGACGGGCGATGGCCCGCTCGAGGTGACCAAGGAGGGGCGGGGCATCATCATGCGCGTCCCGCTCGAAGGCGGCGGCCGGCTCGTTGTCGAGCTGACCCCGGACGAAGCGGTCGCTCTCGATGAGGAGCTGAAGAAGGTGACCGGCTGAGCCGGCGAGCACCACGTGCTGTGAACTCTTGGCGCTGCCCCGGTCCGCCCCGGACCGGGGCAGCGCCGTTCCGGTGAGGTGGCCGCCGCCAGGGGCCGGACGGGGCCCCGGCCGCACCGGTCCGGTCAGCGGCGGGCGGCGCACAGCAGCCCGTCACCGGCCGGCAGCAGCGCCGGCATCAGGGCGTCGCTCTCGCGCACCGCGCGCAGCAGCTCCCGCAGCTTCAGCACCTCGGTCGGCTGCGGCCCCGAGCCGACGGTCCGCCCGCCCGCGAAGACGCCCGCGAACACCACCAGCCCACCGGGGCGCAGCAGCCGCAACGATTCTGCGAGGTAGGCGAGGTATTCCAGCCGGTCGGCGTCGCAGAACACCAGGTCGTAGCCGCCGTCGGTGAGCCGTGGCAGCACGTCCAGGGCGTGGCCGGGGATGAAGCGCGCCCGGTTGGCGGCGAAGCCGGCGGCGCGGAATGCCTGGCGGGCGAACTGGAGGCGTTCCGGCTCGATGTCCACGGTGGTCAGCACACCGTCGGGCCGCATCCCCTGGAGCAGGTGGATGCCGGAGACGCCGGTGCCGGTGCCGATCTCCACGACCGCCCGCGCCCCGCAGGCGGCGGCCAGCAGCCGCAGGGTGTCGCCCGCGCCCGGGGAGACGGGCCTGACCCCGCCCTCGACCGACCGCTCCTGCGCCCAGCGCAGAGCCTGCCCCTCGGGGCTCTCGGCGTCCGGAGACCCGTACGCCTCAGCGAACGCCCAGCTCGTCAGCCGGTTGCCGGTAATGGCCTTCTCCTGTCCCCGTCTTTCGCGCGCTTTGACTGTAGCGAGTCCGGGCGGGAACCGGACCGGCGGTCCGGACGTTCGATCTCTTGCCGGGGTTCGGCGGACGTGCGGCCGAAAGCCGGTCATAAATACTTATCCGGAGTTAACGGGCGAGGTGGCTATGGTAGGCACTCCACTGGACACCACCAGAGCCGACAGGGGAGGTGCGGCCACGTCTGAGGGCAGGGGAGTGTTCCAACGCTTCCGGCGCTCTTCCGGCGGGCCGAATTCTGTGACTGACATCGTTGACGGAGCCCACGCCGACACCGGATCCGCTGACGGCGCCCCCGCCGCCACCGCGACCTTCAGTGCGGGGCCCGACGGCCAGACCTGGGCACCGCCCAGCTGGGACGAGATCGTCAGCACGCACAGCGCCCGCGTCTACCGGCTCGCCTACCGGCTCACCGGCAACCAGCACGACGCGGAGGACCTCACCCAGGAGGTCTTCGTGCGGGTCTTCCGTTCTCTCTCCACGTACACCCCGGGGACGTTCGAGGGCTGGCTGCACCGGATCACCACCAACCTCTTCCTGGACATGGTCCGCCGCAAGCAGCGGATCCGTTTCGACGCCCTCGGCGACGACGCGGCCGACCGGCTGCCCAGCCGCGAACCCACCCCGCAGCAGCACTTCCACGACACCCACTTCGACGCGGACGTCCAGCAGGCGCTGGACACCCTCGCGCCGGACTTCCGGGCGGCCGTCGTGCTCTGCGACATCGAGGGGCTCAGCTACGAGGAGATCGCCACCACCCTGGGCGTCAAGCTCGGCACGGTGCGCAGCCGCATCCACCGGGGCCGCTCCCACCTGCGCAAGGCGCTCAAGCACCGGTCGCCGCGCGGCAGGGCCGTGCCCGCCGCCGAGCCCGAACCCGCGCTGCTCGCCGGAGGTGGAGCGGAGTGAGTGTCGCCCCGGAACAGGGCGCGGGCCAGGCCGACCGGCATCTCGGGGAGAGCCTGGCGGCCCTGATCGACGGTGAGCTGTCCCACGACAGCCGGGACCGGGTGCTGGCGCACCTGGCCACCTGCGCCGACTGCAAGGCGGAGGCGGACGCGCAGCGGCGGCTGAAAAGCGTCTTCGCGGAGAGCCCGCTGCCCACCCTGTCCTCCGGGCTGCTCGCGCGGCTCCAGGACCTGCCCGCGGCGGGCGGTGCTCCGCCGGGGCCGGCGAGCGCGCCGACAGCGCCGCGGCCCGGGCCCTTCGGCCTGGGTCGCGGCTCCGTGCTGCCCGGCGGCGCGGACCGCGAGTCCTTGCTGAGCAGATCCGGACTCGGCCCCGACCGCGGCTTCCGCATACACCGGATACAGGAGCCGGCCCGGCCGTCCCGGGAGAACCGGCCCGGCCACCGCTTCGCCTTCGCGGCGGCCGGCGCGGTCTCGGTGGCGGCCTTCGCCATCGCGGGCGCGGTCAGCACCGCCGGCCTCGGCACCCCGCCCACGGCCGGTTCCCCCGGCCCGGCCAACCCGGCGGCGGCCGGCAGCACCGCCGCCTCGGTGGCCACGAACCGCACGGCGGGCCGCGTCGAGGACGCGGCGACCGACCCGGCGGCGGAGACCCCCGGCACCGGGCCGGTGGGCGTCATGGGCCACAGCCTCTCCGGCGCCCTGGGCCCGGTGGCGCCGAGCGGCCGGCAGTACCCCGCCCTGAATTCCTCGGGCTGGGGGTATCCCATACCGCTGTGGAACACCGAACCGATCATCTGGCCCCTCACCGCCTCCCCAGGACCTTCACCGAGCACGGCCCTCGGAGCAGTGAGCCCGCGCTGAATCCGCGGGGCGGACCTGGTTGAATCCATTGCCGGAAGACGCCGGTGCGGACACGATGGGGACTGCGATGAACACAGGGCAGGGCAGCACGTCGTGGGGCCCGGAAGAAGAGGAACCGGGCCAGGACCCCTACGGCACCCCGCCCTACGGCCAGCCGGGCCCCTGGGCCCCGGCGCCGCCGGTCCAGCACCCCACGCACACCCCGCCCACCGGCACGGCGACGCCCGCGGCGCCCCCGGCCCCGGACCAGGCCGCGGGCCCGCACCCGCACCCGCCGGGGGCGGGTGGGCAGACGCCCGCAGGCGGGACGTACGCGCCTGCGGCGAGCGGACAGACACCCGCAGGCGGGACGTACGCGCCTGCGGCGGGTGGG
>NZ_JBHWJL010000016.1:0-37041 GCF_042731495.1 Streptomyces sp. NPDC059853 | reverse complement strand
GATCCGCCCATGCCTTGAGAAGCAGCGGACGCCCGTCGAGGGCGTCGGCCGTGGCGATCACGGAGGCGTGACCGACGTCGTGGTACTCACCGAGCGTGAGCTTCCAGAGTTCCGCCGCCTGATCCAACCGGGCCGGCACGGTGTCGAGCCACCCGGAGATCTCGGGGCCGTAGTGCGAGATCAGGCGCTCCCGGCACTCCGGGGAGACCTTTCCAAGCGTCAGCTTCGGCATCAGCTCAGCACGATCCCGTCGGAGACCAGCTCGTCGGTGAGGGCGGGGAACTCTCCCAGCGTCTCCTCCACCAGTGCCTGTACCTTGTCCGTCTCGGCATCCGGGGACGACAGGCGGACCAGAACCCGCCACGGCTGGTCGAGCCGCTGCCCGGTAGCGCTCACGAGGTGCACCTCGGCGTGCTCCCCAGTCGCCTCGTGCAGCCGTTCGGCGAGCCGTCGCGCGGCGATGTTGTAGAGCTTGCCCACGTGGTACACGGGGTTCTTGCCGTTGGCGCCTTCCAGGTTCATCGGCCGCAGCGGCGTGATCAGTCCGTTCACCCGGTTGCCACGGCCCACGACGCCTTCGTCGCCGGACTCGATCGAGCTGCCGGTGTACGTGAGGTACAGCTCGTCCTTCTCAGGAACGTCACGCGCGTTGAGCCGGAACCACGCCTCCGCACCGGGCAGCCGGAGGGCGGCGAGTCTGTGGCACTCGGCGAGCACGCTTTCCGCGTTCCGCACGTACTCGGCCCGGCTGGCGACGAACCGCGACTTCTGCGGGACGCAGAGCACGACGTCGGCCTTCTCCCCGTCCCAGTAGCCCATGAGCTTGACGTCCGACCCGCACCAGGCATGGGTGCGGGTGAACTCGCTGTCCCCGGAGAAGTGGTTCACCAGCTCGCGGACGAACGACTCGAAGGTGTTCTCCGGTGCCCAACCAGTGCCCAGTGAGGTGTCGTTGGACAGCCGCACCCGCCGCTCCCTCAGGTCCTCGATCGACCGCGGGTTGAACCAACGCGTTCGGTCGGGCACGTCGTCACCCGTGAGAACTGCACCCGGGCTCGAATTGCTGGTGATGTTGAAGACGATGTCGAGATGCTCGGAGACCTCGGGGAGCCGTTCGTCGAAGAACGCCCGCACCTCGGCCTCCACGATCTCCTCGACGGGAACCGGCTCACCACCGCACATGGGCGCGGCACGGCCGTTGACGAGCACCCTGATCGGGGCGGTCATCCGGCCGGCACCGTATCGGACCTCGCTCGCGCCGCCGAGAAGGGCGAGCTTGTCGAAGTTGTGGTGCAGGACCGCGCCGAAGCGCGCGATGGTGTGGCGGCTGTAGGCACGGGACAGACGCTCGGCGAGGTGGTCGGCCAGAGTGTCTGGGTGACCGAGCCCTTTCCGCTCGACGATGGTCGTCGCGGCGGGTCTGGCCACGGCGGTGTCGATGACGAGGTGGCTGTTGCCGATGGTCGTGCTGGTACGAGGCATGGCGAACTCCTGTTCGAGATGGGTAAAAGGTGGATGAGTGCGGTCGTTTGCGCACCCGGTCAAGCAGTGAGCGAGTGGGTATTCAGCGCGGGACACCGGCGGCTCGCAGGGCCGCGACAGCCCGAGCCAGTGACGCGTAGGCAGCGGGGGCGTGGTCCTCGGCGGCAAGCCGGTGAATATCGAGGGCCGCGATGAGGTCGATGTCCCGAGGCCGGCGGCGATCGAGCCAGAGCAGTAGGCGCCAGGCCAGAACAGGGCCGCTGAACGGCAGTCGGGTCATGAGTCCGACCGGGATGCGACGGGGCTCCACACCTGCGTACAGCAGGTCGCGTATGAGGTGGAACGCCACGTCGGTGTGGTCGACGACGGCGGGTCCGCGGGCACTGGCCTCCCAGTCGACAACGCTCAGCTGGTGGTCGCCGACCAAGAGATGCTCGGGCTTGAGATCGCCGTGGAGGTAGACGACGGGATGCGATTCAAGGGGCTGGAGCGGCTCGGCCAAGGCTGCCCACCACGGCCGCAGTCGGCAGCGTGAAGAGAGCTGGTTGAGGAGGAAGCTGTGTCGGGGCTCAGGGCACCCTCCTTCATCGCTCCAGCCGGGACCAGGTGCCAAACCGGGCGCAGACCGGTGAAGCCTCTGGCTCAGACCGAGGACGTGGCCGATGTACTCCTCGATCGCTCGATCCGTACGAACGCCACATGGCCTGCCTGGCAGCACGCGGAACACCGACCAGGAATCGGCGTTGCACCTGCCTGTAGCCAGGACTTCCGGAACCGACAGACCCCAGTGAACTGCGTGCCGGACTGACTCGACCTCACGGCGTCGCCGGCGCTCTGGATCAACCCCCACGTAGGTTTTCAGCAGAGCACCGCCGTCGACCGCCCGCTGCGCTCTGGAGAACGGCTTGACGGTCGCGCGGCCGAACGGGCCGTACCGGTGCTCAGCCATCCGTAGCGTCATGTCGTCATCGAGCACGTGACGGCTCCTGTCGGTGCAGGTACACGGGGCGTGGTGATCGTGAGTGTCCACCTCGGGTAGGCGGTACTCGTCGGCGGACAGCGCATGACGAAGCTCCATCAGTAGATCGCTGATCTCACGCGGAACCGAGCTCCCTGGCTGGGCGTCTGCGTTCCGCCAACGTCCTGGTCGTCGAGATCGCCAGCTGATCGGCTGGTGTGATCAGTGAAGCCAGTCGGGGGCGGCGCGGGAACGTTTCTAGGGGGTTTCTCTCTGCGCCGAGGACCTGCCAGCGCACGTCAGCGCGGGTAATCTCCCAACCGCCGATCGGGGCTGACGGAAGGCACGTCGTGACTGGTGAGTCGTTAGCAATGCACCCGCTGACCTTCGTCCGCCAGTCGAGCGGATGGGGGAAGGCCGAGCTCGCCCGGCTCATGCAGGCACGGGGGAAGCAACTGGGTATTCCCCTGGCGACCAATCGCACAACCCTGTGGAAGTGGGAGCAGGGCCAGGAGCCGGACACGGACGCTCAGCGCGTCCTCGCTGACCTGCTGCGTGTTCCGTACGAACAGGCCCAGGCGGAAGGATGGCCGCGATGGCTCCCCGTATGGGAGGTCACGGGACTTACAGCGCCCTGGACGGAGGCCGGTACCGTCGAGGCACTGGCCGATCTGGTGGGGAGCGGACGCATGGACCGTCGGGGGTTCCTCACCATCACGGGGGTCTCCCTGACGGGGCTTGCGGCGAGCTGGGCCGAGGCCCCCTCTGCCTTCGCCTCGGCGCTCGACGGTGATCAGGTCACGGACACGATGGTCTCGACGATCGAGCAGCGCATCAGCACGCTCCGCACGCTCGATGACCAACTCGGAGGTGCACGGCTCCTTGAGCAGGCGCGCGGTGACCTCGGCCTGATCACAGGTCTTCTGATGGCCGGCCGATACACGGACAAGGTCCGTGTACGCCTGTATGCACTGGCGGCCCGGGTGTCCCACCTGACCGGCTGGATGGCCTACGACGCAGGGCTGCGGTCCGCAGGCCAGCGGTATTACGTCGGGGCTCTGCGCAGCGCCCGTACCGCTGCGGACGACGCCTTCGGTGCCTTCGTCTTGGCGGAGATGGGCGTGCATGTCTCTGAGGCTGGGCGGACCGCCGAGCGGGTCGACCTCATCTCGACCGCCATCGACAACGCTCCGCGAGGTCTGTCGCCCTACACCCAGTCCTTCCTCTACCTGCACAAGGCCGAAGCGCTGTCCCGTGACGGCGACCATGAGAGGGCCGGCACGGCACTGAACCGCGCTGCTTCCCTCTGGGAGCGCCACACGGTGCAGGAGAACCCGGACTGGCTGGGCTGGTTCGGTGAGGCGCAGCTGAAATCGACCGAGGGCAAGGTCCTGTTGCGTGCGGGCCAGGTGGAGCGCGCAACAAGCTCGCTTGAGACCTCCGTCCAGAAGGCCGCCCCCCGGGACAAGGCGGTGCGCTCCAGCCGTCTGGCTGAGGCCCGGCTCGCGGGCAACGACCTGGACGGGGCGCTCGATGCCGCGAACTACGGAGTCGAGCTCCTCGAGGACAAGGTCAGTTCCGTGCGGGCCCTGGGCCGCCTGAAGGAGTTCTCGGAGAGGCTCGAACCGCACAAGTCCGTCCCGGCCGTTCGCGAGTTCCGCGAGCGCCTTCAGGCGCTGCCGGTATCAGCGTGATCAGTACTGGCTGCGCACCAGGACTGTGACCGACCGCCTCTGGGAACTGGTGATCAAGGTGCCAGGATGGGCGGCATGATGGCGATCAATGGTGAGGTCGCGGCCGGGTTCGAACCGGTACGCGAGGCATTCGCGGCGAACTTCCTACGGCGCGGAGACGTCGGCGCGGCCGTGTGCGTGTATCTGGATGGTCGGCCGGTGGTGGACCTGTGGGGTGGGGTTGCCGATCCTGACACCGGTCGTCCGTGGACGCGGGACACGCTGCAGCTGGTCTACTCGGCGACCAAGGGGGCGACTGCAACTGCGGTGCACCTGCTGGCTCAGCGCGGCGAGCTGGAACTGGACGCGCCGGTGGCCGCGTACTGGCCGGAGTTCGCCGCCAAGGGGAAGGCGGACATCCCGGTGCGCTGGCTGCTGTCCCATCGGGCCGGTCTGGTTGCGCTGGACCAGCCGGTACCACTGGCCGAGGCGCTGGCCTGGCAGCCGATGGTGGCCGCGCTGGCCGCCCAGCCTCCACAGTGGATTCCAGGTACCGCCCACGGGTACCACGGCCGGACTTGGGGCTGGTTGGTCGGCGAGGTGATCCACCGGGTTTCCGGGCGTATGCCGGGACGCTTCTTCGCCGACGAGATCGCCGCCCCACTGGGTTTGGACTTCTTCATCGGACTGCCCAAGACCGAACGCGACCGGGTCAGCCGGATGGTGTACCAGCAGCCAGACGTCGACCTCACCACCGTGCCTCCCGAGTCGGTTCCCGAGAAACTCCGCGATCTGGTCGCCGCTTGGCGCGACCCGAACTCGTTGACCAACAGGGCGTACGCGGTTACCGACCCGGCTCAGATCGACTTCAATTCTCCCGAGGTGCAGGCCGCGGACCTCCCGTCATCCAATGGCGTCGGGACAGCACGCGGACTCGCGAGGATGTACGCCTCGTTGATCGGCGAGGTGGACGGCGTGCGTCTGCTCACCCCGGAGACCCTCGTGTCGGCGACCGCCCAACAGGCCAGCGGGCCGGACCAAGTGATAGTGGAGCCGAGCCGGTTCAGCTCCGGTTACATGTTGTCCACCGAGACCAACCCCATGATCGGTCCGAGCTCATTCGGCCACACCGGTCGAGGAGGCTCGCTCGGCTTCGCCGACCCCGAGCACGGCATCGCCTTCGGCTATGTGATGAACCAGATCATCGGGGGCCCCGACGACACGCGTGCGCAGTCGCTGGTTGACGCAGTGCGGAGGTCAGTGGCGTAAAGGGGTGGGTGCCCCGTGCCATGGAACACTGCGTCCGCATTGGCCGCCGGCAGTGAGCCCCGAGCGGCGCGCACGAAGGGTGTCGTCAGCGTGACATGCGGATCTAGGACATGCTCACCTCCAAACGGCCTCGGACGCCCTGTCCGTCTCATCGGGAACACCCGTCTCAGCCAGGCGACGAATTGCAAACGCCGCAGGACCGACAGCGCACCGGCCGGCGAGACTGCCGGCGAGCAGTGGCGCATCAAGCCAACGACAACGCCACTGTGCCGGGACGATCTTCGGATACTGCTTGCTTGTGGGTGGCTACAGACGGTACGACGATCGTCATGCATTCTTGGTCTGTGTTGAATGACCGGCAGCTCGCGCTCCTCACCCGCATCCGGGGCGGAGCCGAGCCCGTCACGTCGGACAGCCGGAGCTCGCTACTACGGCCCGTGCGCTCAAGGGGCGGGGCCTGGCCACCATGCCAAGGAAAGGCGGGAAGTGGCAGGCGGAGATCACCGACGCTGGGCGCTTCTACCTGGAACACGGCCATCACCCGGGCCGGCCGGAGCCGGTTCAGCGCATGCGGAGGCCGACAGATCATGGGATGCAGAAGGCCCTTCCAGCGCAGAAGCAGGCCGCTTGCCTCGTCCCCGGTGAGATCCGCACCCCAACGTGCCGCGAAGCCCTCACGGCCGTCGCCGGCGGAGGTCGGATCCGCTCTGATCGCGGAGGTGCAGCAGGCTGGGCGGTTCCCCCGAATTCCGAACCCGAGTGAGGAGGAGCGGGCTCGCTACCGCAGGGCCTTCGACACAGCCCGGCCCGTGTGCCCCCGAGGGGGACCACCTGAAGTACAGCGGGCGGGCGAAGGGGACTTCTTCCTCGGGCTGCTGAGGGTGACCGGCGAGGACGACACCGAGTGGAACCGGATCCGCCTGGCGCGCAGCCGGGTGGTCACCGATGTCGAGGATGTGATCGCCGCAGTGTCGGCGGACCACAGTGCTTTCGAGATCTCGGAGGAGGTCCTGCCCCGGGTTCTCTCGCTGCTCCGACTCCTCGCCTAGCAGGGCCTCGCCCGCCACGGCGAGATCGCGGTGTCCAAGAAGCGCAGGCAACCGAGGCCGCTGCTCACCGTCCACGGCAGGACGTACGAGGTCAGCTTCCGCGAGCGGCAGAAACAGGTCCGATACGTACCCAAGCTGCCGGGCCCGACGTACGTACGACTGGCAACGGGTCAGCCCTGAGCACAGGTACGAGCCGTCCGGTGAGCTCGAACTGTTGATCGGCCAGCACTCGGGCTATGGCTACGGCCATAGCTACGGATGGAAGAAGGAGTGGGCCGACTCCGCCAAGAAGCCTTTGGAGGAGCAGACGGAGTCGGTTTTCCGGGCGCTTAAGGCGCACGCGTAGGAGCAGGAGCGGGCACGGCTGTACAGGAGGCGGAGGAGTTTTTGGCGCCTGCGAGAGGAATGGGAACGGCGGGAGTGGGAGACCGCCGTCGGCGCCGCCTCGGTCAAGGCTGTCCACTCGGTGAGGGCCGAGCGGTTCGACACAGCTCTTGAGCGGTGGAGGTCCGCCGCAGAGATCCGAGCGTTCTGCGTCGCCCTGGACGAGGCCGCCACAACGTCGGATGACGCCCTCGAAACCGGGAGACTGCGGGAGTGGTCGGCTTGGGGAAAACGGAGGCCGACCGGCTCGACACCACCGTGAACGGCAAGGGCCTGGCCTCTCTCGACTTCCACGAGACGCCGACGGACGATCAGCTACGCCCGTTCCTTGACGGCTGGCACCCGCACCGGCGGGAGAAGGACAAGTTTCCGGCACAGCCCGCGCCAGGCAGCGGGTAGGCAGTTGCGGACAGCTCTTAGAGAAGTATTCGCTACATGCAGGCGGGCGTGAAGCTGGAACCGCGACCGCCCGTTTCGCGTCTGCTGCAGTTCTGGAAATAATGGATCAGTTCGAGGCATCGCCCGTACCGTTGGAAGCATCACTGCTGTCGCTGGTGTACCAGGAGGGGGGAGGAGGCACAGGGGTGCGCTGGAACAAAAACCCAATGACGCCTGCAACGTGCGGTAACCGGCGCCCCGATCGCCGCGTGCGATGAGGCGCTGCTCCCAGCGCGTTGACCATTGTCCACCCCTACCTCTGAAGGCCATGAACACGTTCGACCGTTGGTATAAGGGGCTCAGCAGCTTCAACCGGGACCTCGTCCTGCAGCACTTCTGCGCAGAGGCTCCAGTTCCGCTGGGCGAACTTGCTTCTCAGCATGGCCTTCGAGAGCCTGCGCGACAGTGCCGAGCCTTCCTCATGGAGGAGTTCAACCGCAGTGTCGAGGGGGATTCGGTACTCCGTGCCTGGATAGAGCACGCCGAGCTTGACCTGCGGAAGCCCTGCCTCGTCAGTTCGTTACTGGACCGCCATGCCTGGCTTGGCGAGAACGTTGGGGATAGGCTCACCGTCCTCCGCCTGTTCACCGGCATGCGCTGGCTGGACGCGACCATCTCCGCGTCCCCGACCGGACAGTGGATCTTCATGGGTGATCTAGAAGAGTGTGGTGCCGCCACGCTGAGAGCCCTTGATCTTGATGTAGACGAGGCGATGAGCCTGTCGACAGCCTCTGCTCTTCTCGGCGTACGCCAGGTGCCTGTCCCCAGCGACCTCGACACCCTGCGTCAGTGGCTGATCCACTGCTCTCTCGACTGTGAGGGCAACCAGATCTCGTTGCCTCGCTCCGAGCCCCGGTCGACTGAGACCGTTGTCGTCTCTGGCGGGCTGTCCGAGTTGTTCGAGCAGCTGTCCGACCTCCTCATAGTAAATAAAAACGGCGACAGCATCCTCACTCTCGGTGACCTTCTTAGTGAGGCGGAGTCGGCGGACGGAGAGCTTGGAGTGGTCTCGCGCATGCTCCGCGACGCCACCTTCACGGCGGACAAGGGCTGGGTTGTGCCGGATCGCTCCACCGATTCCGAGCGGCGTCGGGCACTGCGAGGCGAGGATGCCTCGGCGGTGCCGAATGCTACGGAGGGTAATAGCCCTTCTAGTGCGAGCGAGGAAGTCAAAGGTGGGGAAGCAGGGAGTGCCGGACCCATTCCCCTTGCAGAGGCGCTGGCGGATGGTGCCAGCGAAACGAGTCTGGAGGCGTCGCCTGGAGACCTCATCGCGCAGCTTCTCAAAGACTGCGCTGAGGGCATGAGCACCTCGTTCATCGAGAGTGCACTGGACGGAGTCGTGCCACAGAGGGAAGTGACGGAGGCGCTCTTCACGGATGCGCGCTTCGCGATCACGACCAGGGGAGCCTGGCGTCTCCAGGACGGCTCCGACACGACCGCACCCTCCGCTGCAGCGATTCCGGCCCAAGGGCTGCCCTCTCGAGAAAAAGAAGCATCTGCTTCGATCACCGAGGCTGCTGGCGGCGCCGGCTCGCGCGGCGGGCTACAACGTGAGCGCGAACGCCTTGACAAGGTGGAGGCCGCCTTGCGTGAGGCGGACACCCCGCTGACTGTCGAGGAGCTGAAGGAGCGCACGGGCGTCGCCATCGGGGTCCAGTATCTCCGGCAGCAGATCGATGGGGATGCCCGCTTCAGCCGGAGCCAGCGGAACCAGTGGGCGCTGACCGAGTGGAACCTCCCGGTGTACAAGCCGATCAAGGAACTGATCTCTGACATGGTCGATGCGCACGGCGGTCAGGTTGAGGCAGACAAAGTCGTGGCGCTTCTCCGCCGAGACTTCGACATCAAGGAGTCCAGCCTGCGAGCCGCCATGTCCATTGTGCCCTTCACCGCACGCGGAGGGATCGTCCGCCGTATAGGTGAAAACCTGGACGTTGGCTCCGAGGAAGCAGCTGTCCCCGCAGCCCGCACCGTTGAGACCGATGCGTCGGCTGAGCAGCAGCCACGCCCCGTCGACGAGGCCCCCGACGTGGACGACCTCATGGACCACCTGGGGTTGATCTGATGGTGGCTTCCCCTTTCCTCCGCGACTGCGGCACGGAGGCCGACTACCGCAGCGACCGCAACAACCTTGTTGAGGACTTCTACTTGCCGGCCCTCGCCGCCTCCACCGCCTACGACCGGGCCGTGGGCTATTTCGCTGCATCCGTGATCGCCACGCTCGGGCAGGGAATTGACGAGTTCACCGCGCGCGGCGGCACCATGCGGATTATCGCCTCCCCCTACCTTGACCCGGCCGACATCAAGGACATTGAGAACGGCTACGAGCTGCGCGAAATCCTCCAGCGAGCTGCCCTTCGCGACCTGGAGCAGGCGGTCGAGGACGCGCGGGCGGCCCGGGGTCTTGGCAAGCTCGGACAACTGGTCGCCGAGAACCGAGTCGATTTCAAGCTGGCTTATGTCGAAGAGCGTGGTCGCGTCGGCATGTACCACGAGAAGATCGGTATCTTCCGGGACGGCCGAGATATCATCGCCTTCAAGGGCAGCGCTAACGAGACCCGCTCCGGTCTTGTCGGTAACTTCGAGGCGATCGAGGTCTACCGGAGCTGGGACCCGAGCGATGCACGCCGGGCCGCGCGCATAAGTAAGGACTTCGATGACCTCTGGGAGAACCGCACACAGATGCTGCGCGTCATCCCGTTCACCGAGGCCGCCCAGGTGATTGTCGAGCGCAGCGCCCGGGCCACCGCCGACCAGTACGAGCTGGACGACCTTCCGACCGGCGGAACCCCCATCCGCACGACGCCGCTGCCTTCTCCTGGCACGCTTGCGATCCCGCCCAGTCTGAAGGTTCGCGACTACCAGAAGGAAGCTGTCCAGAACTGGTTCCGCAACCAGTGCCGAGGCATCCTCCGCATGGCCACAGGCACAGGCAAGACTCTGACCGCCCTTTCCGCTGCCTCCCAGCTCGGCACGCTACTTCGGAAGAACGATGCGTCCGCCTCACTCCTCACCGTCGTCGTGGCCCCGTACCAGCATCTGGTCGACCAATGGACCAAGGACATCGAATGGTTCGGCGTGGCACCGTTGAGGGCCTACGAGGCGACCAGTCATTGGTCCCCACGCGCACACAGCCTGCTTCAGAACATCGCCCTCGGCGGTACTCGAGACGGCATCATCGTCACCACCAACGCCACTTTTGGCGGCGATGCCTTCCAGAATTTGCTCAGCTCCTATCGGGGGCGATTCCTCCTCATCGCGGACGAGGCCCACAACCTCGGCGCCGCGCACCTGCGTACCCGCCTCCCGGAGAAGGCCCAGTACCGCCTCGGCCTCTCCGCCACCCCGGAGCGCTGGTTCGATGAGGAGGGCACCAACGCCCTCACCGGCTACTTCGACCGAGTCGTCTTCGAGATGGGCATCGGTGAAGCCATTCGCCGTGGCGCGCTCTGCCGCTACACCTACACGCCCATCCTCGTGGAGCTGGACGAAGAAGAAGCTGAGCTTTACGCAGTGACCAGCGCGAAGATCGCCCGTCTGATCGCGGCCGGCACAGACCTGAAAGAGACCGCTGACCGGGACAGCCCGCTCGGCCGACTCCTGAAGAAGCGCGCCGACATCATCGGCCACGCTCGCGGCAAGCTGGAGATCCTCCGTGCGGAGATCGAGAAGCGCCGGGACACCAGCCACCAGCTCATCTACTGCGCCGAGGGCAAGCACCCGCTCCTCCACGAGCACGGAACCGATGGCGCGCGCCAGATCGACCAGGTCATGGAGATGGTCGGCAATGAGCTGCACATGCCGGCTGCCCGCTACACCTCGGAGACGAAGCGCTCGGCCCGCCTGAACGTCCTGCGCCGCTTCGAGAATAACGACCTCCAGGTCATCTCCTCCATGCGCTGCCTGGACGAAGGCGTGGACGTCCCGGCCTCCCGGACCGCCTACCTCCTCTCCAGTTCCTCCAATCCCCGCCAGTTCATTCAGCGCCGCGGCCGCGTCCTGCGCAAGGCGCCCGGCAAGGAGCGCGCGGACATCATCGACTTCGTCGTCGTGCCGCCTGCGGGCGGGGACGCGATTCAGTACGAGACCGAACGCAGCCTGCTCCGTCGCGAGCTGGCTCGTGTTGAAGAGTTCGCCTACCTCGCTGACAACGAGGGGGACACCCTCAATGTCCTCCGCCCCGTGCGCGAGCGCTACGGTCTCTTTGACACCTGAGACCCCACTGCAAGTTCCTCCCTTCCTTCCCTACTGCTACCTCGAACCAGGAGTAACCCGTGAGTGACGAAATGGCCGACCATCTCCCCGCACGCACGGTGCGCGATGTCTTGAACGAGCTGCCGCGGGAAGCCAGGATTCTCGTCCAGAAGGTCATCGACCTGGAGAACGAGAACATCCACATCAGGGAGACGACCAAGGTCGTCCCGAAGATCGTCGACGCCGTGAGGGAGCTGACCAAGTGAAGCTGCTCAAGCTGACGCTGAAGAACTTCCGCGCCTTCTACGGGGAGCAGGTCCTCGATCTGTCCGTAGAGGAGGGGAAACCCGCTGTCCTCATTTTCGGAAACAACGGGGCCGGCAAGACCACCCTGCTCAATGCGTTCGCCTGGGCTCTTTACGGCACGTTCTCGGACGACGTGGAGCAGCAGCACCGTGTCATTCACGACAAGGCATGGGCGGACACCGCGTTCGAGGAGGACATCACGGCCTCGGTGCGGCTGGACTTTGAGCACGACGGGACCCGGTTCTCCGTGGTTCGACACGTCACTGTCACCAAGGTGAGGGCGGAGCAGGAGCTCGTAGAGCCTGAGCTGACGGTCACGGAGATCGGGACGGACGGCGAAGCCCATAGCATTGCCAACGGCCAAGACCGGATCGAGAAGATTCTGCCCAAGGGCCTGCGTCAGTTCTTCTTCTTCAACGGTGAGCGCATGGAGAAGATGTTCTCCGGCGACGAGAAGCGGGAAGGCGAAGGAAAGAATCAGGAGGTCCAGAAGGCCATCAAGACCCTTCTGGACCTGGAGGCCATTGAGCGTGCTTTGGAAGATTTGCCGAAAGTCTCTCGAAAGCTTGCCAGCGAGATCGACTCCAAGGAGGACAGCAGGCTGAAGCGGCTGTCCGACCACATGGACCACCTCGCCGCCCGCGAAAAGGAAGAGGTGGCAGAGATGCTGCGCCTCTCCGGAGAGATCAGCGCCTTCCAGAAGGAAGTTCAGTCCATTGACCGCGCCCTGCTCCAAAATAGAGAAGCGGAGCCGCTTCAGAAGAAGCGAGACTCGCTGACCCGCCGGATTAAGGCCGCACACGACCGGCACATGGAGTACAAGAGCCGTAAGCGCGAGCTGCTGTCGCGGCACGGCTTCCTGGCTTTGACCAGCGGGATCGACACCAAGGTCATTGAGCTCGCGGACGAGATGCGAGAGCGGCGCCAGCTGCCTGCAGGCATCCAGCGCAGCTTCATCGAGGACATCCTCGAGGCGCACCTGTGTATGTGCGGTCGTGAGGTCCGCGAGGGAACCCCGGAGTACGAGGAGCTGGAAAAGCGCAAGTACAACGCTGGCCTCGAGGACGTCCAGGAGAGCTGGATGCGGGTCAGCGGCAAGATGAAGAACCTCGAGGAGAGACGACAGGAGATACTGGAGCAGCTCACCCTCAATGCTTCCGACGTACAGAAGGCGGATGTTGAGATCAGCGAGTTGGAAGCGGAACGTTCCGATGTCGTTCGGCAGCTGGAAGGGGTGGACATCCAGGATGTCCAGCGTCTCATCGAGCGCCGAAAGAAGTACGTCTCTAAGGAGACGGACGCCCGCGTCGCGCACAA
Organism: Streptomyces sp. NPDC059853; assembly: GCF_042731495.1. NCBI lineage: Bacteria > Bacillati > Actinomycetota > Actinomycetes > Kitasatosporales > Streptomycetaceae > Streptomyces > Streptomyces sp. NPDC059853. The sequence goes on along the minus strand of NZ_JBHWJL010000016.1, from coordinate 23,968 downwards.
GGAAGCCGAGAACAAGGTCGCCTCTACCAAGGAGGAGGCGGAGGCTACCGGCCGTCAGTACCGGAACGCTGAAGTAAAGAGTGAGAAGGCCCTCAAGATTCAGAGGCAGGTCGAGCTCGTTGAGCAGGTGCGTGCTGCGTTGAAGGAGATCCTCGAAATTAAGACCGAGGAGGTTCGCGAGCAGCTCGACAAGAAGGTCAAGGAGGTGTTCTCCCGGATCTTCATCAAGAGCTACGTACCCGAGCTGAACGACGACTTCGAGCTGGAGCTGCACACGGCGAGCGGAGTGGCCATCCGCTCCACCGGCGAGAACCAGATCCTCGGCCTCAGCTTCGTCGGTGCGGTCTCCGAGGTTGCCAGGAACATCCGTGCCCGAAAGAAGAACAGGGGGGAGGCGATTATCGAGACCGGCAGCGGCGGTGTCTACCCAGTCGTCATGGATGCCCCTTTCGGAAGCCTCGACCTAACTTACCAGGAAGAGATCTCAAAGGCTCTGCCGGCGCTGACCTCCCAGATCATCACCCTGCTCTCGCAGTCGCAGGCGCGGGGCAAGGTACTAGAAAACCTCCAGCAGGCCGCCAACCGGATGTACGTACTGCGCTCGTACACGCCGAAGCAGTCGGCGGGCGAAGAGACGATCGTGATCAACAACCGTGAGGTTCCGTACGTGTCACATGGCGACTTCGAGCACACTGTTTTGGAGAAGGTGACCCTCTGATGGCCTACACGGACCGATTCCGCCGTCCCAAAGAGCATGAGGAGCTGCTCGGTAAACTCACCGACAGGAAGACCGGGACTTTCGCGACCATGGTCGAGGCGATGATGTTCGCCGCGCTGCTCGGTCGCCGCCGAGGCGAGCGCAAGCCGTTCGACCAGGCTGACGAGCCAATCCGCCTCGCGCTCATGGAGAGCCGAGATTATGGGGAGGTTCTCCTCGACATGCTCGGAGCCGTCGAGTGTCCCGAGGACCCGAAGATTCTCAGTGCGGACCGCCAGCCCGAGCGGGTCCTCATCTTCGAGGAGTACGCGAACGCTGGCCTGTCCCACCTACAGACCCTGATGAATCGTCAGGCCAACCAGGACCTTGACACAATCATTTCAAATCTCGTCCTCGAAGGGCTTAGGACGCCGCCGGAGGAAGAGAAGGATGACGTTGGCGACATTCTCGCCAGCGCTGATCTGGACTGGTGAAGCCTCCTTCGAGGGTAGGCGTGGCAGCCGGAGAAGCCGTTCGGCTGCCACGTCTGGTAAGTCCTGTGTCAGCGCGGCCAGGCCTTGACCGCGAGTCCGGCAAGGACGGTCTGCCGAAATCGGATACTGTCTGGGGTCCACTCGGTTTTCTCGCCGATCTTTCTGGTCAGCTCGAAGCCCGACGCCCTGAAGACTTCGGCCTTTTCGGCGAACGGCTTGTTCCCAATTCTGGAGTTCACTCCAGTCTGCAGGAGCACCATGTTGCCAATGCGGTAGACCCAGCTGGCGGCGTCCTGCTTGTCCCCGCTCTTCTTGATGAAATCTCCCCAGTCGGCTTCCTTGGCATTCTGTGGGAACACATGCTCCAAGTTGACCTGCACCGGGTTGCTGTTGGGAACGAACTCTGGCTGGGACTCCTTTCGCCTTGTCGTCTCCAGGGCGCTCAGATAGTACCGGGCAAGCTTGGAGTCGCTTCTTCCCACGGTGGCGAGCGCGAACTGCTCTCTGAAGTCGTTGTCGGAGGGGATAAGGTCCTCGACCCGCAGTCGGACCTGCGCGGTGGTGGTGACCTCGCCCTTCCGGATGGCGACCGCGATCTGTGAGTACTGATCCTCAAAGCGGCCGCGGTTCATCATGCTCATGATCATGCCGCGCACTGACCAGTTCACCATGACCCGGAGGAGTTTTTCGAGCTCGTGGGAGTGGAAGTGCTCGACTGCCGCTAGCAGAAGGATCTTATTGGGGACCAGGTCGAACAGGGCGAGTGTATCGAGAGCGGGACGGTGACCGTTGCCGCTGCACTTGGTGGCCCAGAAGTCACCCTCGGGGTTGGAGAGCGCGGTGTAGGCGTGTGCGGCTGATAGGAGATTTTCCGAGAATTGCAGCGCCTCCTGTCGGTGGGTCACCTCCTTGCGCATTTCTGCGTAGAGATCGCGCTCGGTGATCTTGCCGACCTTCGAGCTCCAGTAGTGACGCAGGAACTTGGTGAACTTCGCATCGCCCGCCCCCAGCTGGAGTGTTCCGAGTGACTGGTGCCAGTTATTCCGCACTGCGTTGAGATTTTGCTGCTCGCCCGCGGCTCCGAAGAGGTGATTCTTCAAGAGGTCCGCGGTGGTGAGGTCTGCGCCTCGGTTGTTGAGGGTCTCGAAGATCACGTAGGCGTCTGCCTCGGTGGGGGTCTCGACTACGGCGAGCTGCGCCCGGTGCTGGATGTAGCTCACCCATTTCTCGAGGACGTTGGCCGCGTCCGTACCATGCAGGGTGCGGAACTGCAAGATTTTCTCCCGGAAGAACCGGTACGCCTTGACGATGTCGGAGTCAGTCCTCGCGGGTTTCCCTGGAAGCATGGTCCCGGTGGTAATCCCGAGGAAGTCGGGGTTGTCGCTCTCGTTGAGCTTGAGGTGCGACTCCGCATACCTGTCGTTCCATGCCTTACTGGCCAGGAAGGTGCGGCTGATGCCCACAGCCTGGGAGTCGTCCGCCTCGAGCAGGTTCCCTTCCAGGGTTCGCAGCTCGTCGCGGATGGCAGCGATCAGGAGGGAGGATGTGACCAGCCGCTGCTGGCCGTCGATAATCCGCTTCCGAGTCCCGTCGCCGTCCTGGGTGATCACGATCGTGCCAAAGAAGTACTCCTCCTTCGCCCCGCCATTAATCGCCCTGCTCAGGTCGGTCCAATAGTCGAGGACCTCCTGCTCCACCTTCCAGCAGTACGAGCGCTGGAATTGGGGAACGATCAAACGATTGTTGCGCAGGACCTCACCGATGCCGACGAGGTAGAGCTGAAGCGAGGTGCTGCCGTGTCCCGATGCCATACAGGGCAGCTTATGTGTCAATGAGTGACGCGGATCTATGTTTTCTGATGACTCGGCGTCATCGTGGGGGAGGGGCAGGAAGGGCCGGCCCGCGCAAGCGAACCGGCCCCGAACTGGGTGATGCGTAACAATTCAGACGGTTGTCACGGCTCCGATCAGCCCTTCGATCGTCGTCATCTCCTTGTGCGCGCCCAAGTACCCGATACCCCGGGCCAGATGGATCGTCAGCGTCTTAGAGACGTTCTCGTCCGTCGGCTCCAGTCCGTCGGCCACGCAGCGCTGTTTGATCAGGGCGAGGTAGAGGTCGCCGTGGGGGCCGGCGAGGGTCTTCCAGGACATCTCGACGTTGGAGTCGGTGACGACCTCACGAACCAGGGGGGTAGAGGCATCCGCCAGGGAGAGCGCCAGGGCCCAGCGGCACAGAACGTTCCAATGGACGATGCCGGTGGTGCGCTTCAGACGGCTCAGCCGGTCCTTGCTTGCGGTGGCGAGGCGGACGTTCTCAAGCGACATTGCTGGCTCCTACGTTCCACCAGTAACCCTCGACGACGCTGGTGGTGAAGGTGGTGTCGTCGTGGACCAGGGTGTAGGTGTGGGCGACGGACTTCTTGAGGCGGTCAAGCAGGTACTCGTCGATCTCCTCATCGGTGGAGAGTAGGAGGACTTGGTTGCTGGCGTACGGGAAGTATCGGTCCACCAAGTGCTCACGATGGCGGCTGTCGAGCCGGCCGAGCGGCGTGTCGATTACGCTGGGCAGGTGGTTGCCAGCGACCTTCATCAAGCCCCAGAGGAGAGAGACGGCGAGTAGCTGGCGCTCGCCCGCGCTGAGACGGCCGGGGTCGATCGGCTCTCCGTCAGTGTCCGCCAGGGTGAGCGTGAACTTGCCGGTATCGATGCGGAGGTCGTTCACCAGGCCCCGCTTGCGCATGAGCGTCTGGAAGCTTGTCAGCATCGCTACCTCGAGGCGGCTGATGTGCCGCTTGAGGAGGGCATCACTGAACTGATCCAGTGTCTTCCGGGCCTTCTCCGAATACTTGATGATCCGCTGGACCTCTTCGGCCTTCACCTTGGTGCGGACGAACTCTTCGTGGGCACGCTGCAGGGAGGTGGAGACGTATTCCAGGCGGCGCTTCAACTCGGCGACGGTGTTGAGGCTGTTCTCGTGCTCCCGTTCCAGCCGTGCGACTTCCTCGAGCTGGTCTTCCCGCTCCTTCTGAATGGCCTCGACCTTACTCTTGGCCGGTACACCTGCCAGCTGGCGTTCCAGTTGCACACGCTCTTCCGTGGCTTCCGCAGCTTGTCGAAGAAGCTCCGCAGCTCGTGCCTTGTCGCGACTGAGTGCCTCGTCGAGTGCCGACAGCTGGGGGAGTGTGTCCGGGGGGAGGCCGAGATCCACCTTGAGGCTGGCGGACTTGGCGCGCTTAGCGCGGTCATCCTCCAGCTTCTCCATTACAGCGGGCTTTGCCTCGGCAGGGAGCATGTCGAGTAGCCACTGGTCACGCTCTTCGAGCACCCCCAGTACCTGGTGGGACTCGGCCGCCGTCCGCTCACGACCAGCCTGCTTACACAGCTCCTTGAGCTTGGTCCTCATCATGAGGAGCGGAAGCGGACCTGCAGCCAACTGGACGAGGGAGCTGCGGATTTCGGCGAGGCTAGCGGAAACCTGCGCGTACTCGCGCTCGATCTCGACGCGCCGCTCGAAGAGGTTTCCGCCCTCCTGCTTGTAGGCAGCCTCCAGCGTTTCGAGAGTGCGCCGAGCTTTGAGGAGCTCACTTTTGCGCTGCGCGGCCTGCTGTTCCGCGTTCTCCAGAGCGGCGTTGGCCGCCTGCTGTTCCTGCTCCTCCGCGTGGATTTTGTCCATCAGGTGCTGCTCTTCGTCCGACAGCTTCTGCCGGCGCTGGAGCGCGAGCAGATCCGTACGGAGCTGCTGGACGGTGCTAACACCGAGCAGCGAGTGAATGGCGGATTCGATGACCGATGCCGCGCGTTCGGGGTCGGCGAGCGATTCGATCTTCTCTCCGTCGAAAAACGACAGCGAGGCGACTTCGAGGGGGAGCAGGCTCTCGATGTGATCGGCCCACTCCTGGCTGAGAACTCGGCTGTACTTCAGCTCAGGTTCGACGCGTCGCCCCGGATTCGCCCTGGAGCCGTACTCCTCATCGACGAACGCGTTCACGAATTCCTTGAGCGTCGTCTTGCCGCTGGTGTGCCAGCTGCGGACCACTCTGTAGTAGTGCTCTGTGCCGTCCACCGTGACCGTGAACTCCAGGATGATCTGCGCACCGCGGGTCGGGTCGGCCTGCCGGTTGATGCTCTCGCGGAGGTACGTCTCGTAAGACTTGCTGCCTCGGCCGCTGCAACGCGCTCGTGGTCCGTACAGTGCCAGCTGGATGGCGTCGAGCAGGGTCGTCTTTCCGCAGCCATTGAGGCCGCCAATGAGGACAATCGGCTTGTTCTTCTTGGTGGTCAGATCCAGCGACTGGGTGCCGCGGTAGGCCCCGAACTCTTCGAGAGTGATTTTACGCAGGAGCATCGATATTGGTTTCTTCGTCCAGGGGCAGGTGGGTCTGCGATTCGTCACGCCACTTGTTCTTGCGCTGCGCGAAGTCGATGGCGTCGGCGCTGTCCTCGTAGTAACCCTTCTTTACGGCGGCCTCAAGGGCTTGGAAGAGGCCAGCGCGTCGCGACATTGTCCGATATTTGCGCTCGACGGAGAGCAGCTCACGGACCATGTCGTAGTGCAGGTCGTCGTCCCCGCAGAGCTCCTTCAAGAGCTCCATCTCGTCCGCGCCCATGACGAGCTGCTCGTCCAGAGGTCCGCCCGGGAAGTCCTCGCCCGTGGACTCTCTGTAGATGCGGGGCAGGGAGTCCTCGACCTCGTGCTTGTCGAATACCCAGATGCGGCGGATCTCGTGCAGTTCGTCGAGGGTGATCAGCTCGATGTTCTTGACATGCTCTGGTGCGTTGGCGCGGATCCAGGTCTGGGCGTCCAGTAGGTCCTTGAGCCAGTCCTGGCGGAACTTTTGCAGGTACGGTCCGTGGATCGGGACCTTTTCGCCGTCGGTCCGGCGCGTGTAGACCATGACCTTGCCGTTCATGCGGCGGAAGTCTCGGGCTGGCTGGTCAGGGCGGGGGTACGGGAGCTTTCGACCGGTGGGCAGTCCTTCTTCGCCCTCTTCGTAGTAGCCAAACGGGGCGTCGAGTTTGTCTCGGAGGTCCAGGAGCGGCCTCATCCACTCCTTCTCCTCGTCGTTCTGGATCATTGCCGACATCGACTTGTCCTGCTCGACGAGCGTGCAGGTCCAGCATCCGAAGCGGCTGGATCCGCAGGAGGGAGTGGTTGAGTCGACCACGAGCGGGCACTCTCCATCGCCGGAGGCGCCCTGGTACATGGTGAGGAGATCCTGATTGTTGTAGCCCCATGGGTTGGGCTTCTGCATCAGGTACTCCCAAACGTCGTCGTTGGTCCAGTCTTCGACCGGGCTGTATACGAGGGAGTTGGGAAGGTTCGCATTGGGAGAGAGGCGATCACGGACGCGCCGCTTCTCGTGCTTCTCCATGGAACGGGCGCGTGCCTGGCTCTCGGTCTTTCGGATACCGAGCACCATGATCGCCTCGCCATGCGCGGCCACAACGTTCCTGATGAAGGAGTTTGAGGGCTTGATCTTGAGACGCTCGGTGCACCAGCGGAACTTAGGGCGGGGTGCGGGGTAGCCCCGACCGATCAGGTTGACCCAGAAGGTGTCCTTTATCTCCGGCGTCAGGCGATGAGGCTCGATGGGGAGGCCCTGCTCGGCGGCGGCCTTCTCCATCGTCTCCAGGGATGTCGTCACCCATGCCGCGACAACCGGATTCTCGACGAGGGTGTCGGTGCTGATGACGTGGACCGTCTTGGTGCGCTGCTCCGCTGGCAGGGTGGCGATGGCGTTCCATACGAGCTGAAGGACAGCGGTGGAGTCCTTGCCGCCGCTGTATCCGATGACCCAGGGCACCTGGTCGGCGGTGTAGAGCTCACGCACCTCTTCTGAAAGCTTGGCGATGACCTCTTCGAGGGGTTGCCCGTTGAAGGGCTTCCGCCGGACAGGTGTGATGTCGAGTTGCAGAGGGATGGTGCTCATGCTTCGCCTCGCAGATATGCGTCCTCTACCCGCTGCTCTTCGGCACTGAGGCCGAGGCACAGGTGATTGCGCAGGTAGTTGACTGTAAGAGTTACGTTCTGGTGGCTTTTGGAAACGCGGCCGCCGACAATGGCGCGGCCCTCCCAGTCTGCATTCGACCGAGTCCAGTCAACATTTCTCAGAGGTGAGAGTTTCCGTTTCCATTTGCTGGGCGCGATGGATTCCCGAAGTAGGGAATTACCGATGCGACCGAGAGCATGCAATGCGATTCCGTGACTGTGGATGAAGTCGCGCCGCATCTCGGGTGCCGAGAGCTCTCGCTTGCGAACCATCTCCCACTCGGGAAGCGTCGTGTCGATGTGCTCCCAGAACTCCTGCGCCAGCTCGGTTGCGGCGTCTGCTTCGATCTCCAGGCCCTGAAAGAGGGACTGGGTGCCGTAGTAGAGAGCGCTCAAGGTGAACATCATCCGGGAACGGGCGGAGAGGGTGCTCTTCTCCATCTCGACGTAGCCCTTGAAGACCTTGCACTGGCTCGCCAGTGTACGCGCGACCTGGGCTTCGCTGTCCCGGTGGTCGTAGAGGACGCCGATGGACCGGGCGGGACGCACCGCGTGCCGGTTGAGGTCCGCGAACATCTGCTGCGAGCGGGCGAGCCCCGCGTCATGGAAGAAGACGACGGCGATCGTCTCGTTGCCGATGTCCGGGTTCTCCTTGAGAGCGTGCTCGATGGCTGCACGCCGGTGCTGGCCATCGTTGATCAGGAAGCGAGAGTCCATGGGGATGCGCAGCTGCCCGGTACGGAAGGCGTTGCCATCGGAGCCGAGATGCTCGAACTCCATCTCGCCGTCGACGGATGCGGTCAATGCACTGAAGACGTAATCCCCTGGATTGTCCAGAATGTACTTCGTGAGTGCTGGGAGGCGTCCCTTGTTGAGGATCCGCTGGGCGCGCAGTTCGGGCGACAGCTCATCTTCGTCGAAGATAAAGATCTTCGGGATGAGGCGCAGGGGGCACATCGAGACGTAGTACTCACGCCCTGCCTGGATGCCGCGGATGGCAGGGAAGGTGTACTCGAACCCCGTTGAGGTGCGCGGAGCCACGACTCTGGTCGCTGGTGTCGCTGCTTTGATCTCCACCCGGCAACCTTAGCGTACGTCATCTGGGTAACGTACGGAGCTTGCGCAAGGTACGTCACCTTCACGTATGTAAGACGCACCCGCATGTCAGGGGTAGGTCAGGCGCGAGCGAAGGGCGTTCCTGCCCGGGAAGGCGCACGTCGACGTCTGCGTTGACAACTCTGAGGTGCCGCGCTGTGCGTCAGCCGAGCATGCGTGTACGTTAACGGTTTGACGTACCCGGTAACGGGATGATTGCTCTGGGATGGGTGGGCGCGGTGGTGGCGTATCTGGATGTGGCGGCGACGACTCGTGTGGAGCCGCGGGTGGCTGATGTGGTGCTCCACTGGATGACTGAAGACTTCGGTAACGCCGGCAGTCGCACCCATGAGTACGGAGCCCGGGCAAAGAAGGCGGTCCAGGAGGCCAGGGCGTTCCTTGCCGGGACAGTCGGTGTAAGGACCGAAGAGGTCATCTTCACCAGTGGAGCGACGGAGTCCAACAACATCGCGCTGCTCGGCATGGCCCCGTACGGCGAGAAGCACGCCCGGAAGCACATCATCACCTCCGCCATCGAGCACAAGGCGGTCATCGAACCCTTGCTGCATCTGCAGGAAAAACAGGGGTTCGAGGTCGACTTCCTGGAGCCCGGTCCCTCGGGGCGGATCTCTACGGAGGCCGTGCTGGAGAAGCTGAGGCCGGACACTCTGCTCGTGTCGCTAATGCACGTGAACAATGAGACGGGCGTCATTCAGCCCGTGGCCGAGCTGGCGGAGAAGCTCCAAAGGACCCCGACTTATCTCCACGTAGATGCGGCGCAGGGGTACGCGAAGCTTCCCGAGGACCTGAAGGCGCCCATCGATTTGACCAGTATCAGCGGCCACAAGATTGGTGCGCCCAAGGGGATCGGCGCTCTGGTGACCCGGCGTCGCGGCTGGAACAAGGTGCCACTAGAGCCCATCATGTTCGGCGGCGGGCAGGAGCGAAAGCTGCGCCCCGGGACACTCCCTGTCCCATTGATCATGGGGCTGTACGAAGCAGCCAAGGTCTTCCAAGAGAACCGGTCACGTTGGGAGCGGGACGCGAAGGAGATGCGGGAGCGGCTGCTCGCCGCGCTGGGGAAGACCCGTTTCCAGATCAACGGCGATGCCGATCACGCGGTCCCGCACATCCTCAATGTGACCTTCGACGGGCTCAACGCCGAGGCCCTGATCGTACGGATCAAGGACCAGGTGGCCGTGGCGACCGGTTCAGCATGCACCAGCGCCTCATACACGCCGAGCCACGTACTGACCGCAATGGGCCTCCCGGAGGAGGTGGCCACCAATGGCCTCCGCTTCTCGTGGTTCCCCGGGCAGGCCGCGGACTTCGACCCGGACGGCTTGGCGGAGACGATCGCGTACATGCAACCTGAGGTCCCCTGACGGTTTGAGCTGCTCAGTCTTCGGGGCGCCGGACCAGCCGGTGTCCCCGAAGCATGCGACCGCATCTGATCAATTCGGCCTCCCAGCCATTCTCAGTGCCGATCAGGTGCGGATTTTCGTATAGGCCGGCGCGTAGCTCGGACCTGGTCAGACGGCGGTAACGCGGCACGTCTGGGTCGTCGGACGCCAGAAATTCGTGCTTGCGGTGGAGCAGAGGACGGTTGGCGGAGTTCGCGTAGGACGTGTACGAGGTCTCGAGAGTTTTGAGATCTACGAGGTACGAAGACGTGATCCGTGGGTGCGGGTCCTTGTCGAATCCCGGGTAGTCGAGCCAGCTGATGGCTCGCCCTTGGTGCTTCAGCTTGACGATGGTCCATTCCTGAGGGCGGCCGGCGGCGACGGAGGCGCAGTGCTCGTACAGGCGCAGGACTGTCGGCATCCGGTCGATCGCCCGGCGGTGCACGTATAGCGCGGTCGGGGTGATCTTGCCGACGCTGGATGCGTTCATGCTGCCCCGGATGTAGGTATCGTCCCGGAGCTTGAGGAGCAGACGGTCGGAGCGCTTGCAGGCTTCCTTGTACGAGGTGAAGAACGAACGGACGTCGAGCTGGACGCCGAGGGGGAGGCTGCTGAATGGACCTCGGCCGTTGAAGAGCTCGACGGCGAGGAACAGCAGTGTGTTCAGCGTCGTGTGCTTGGCGCCCTCGGCAACCTTCTCGGCGTCGGCGGAGTCGCGTATGAGGCGCTTAAGTTCGCCGGGTTTCAGGTGGGCGAGCTGTGCGGCCATCGGCCGGGGCATCTCGTCAGCCCGGGGCGGACGGCCACGCCGTTCGACGTAGTCGACCAGCGAGGCGATAGCGGAAGTGGTATCGGCTGAAGCGAGCCACTCGGCATCGGGGACGATGCGGTGTGCCAGGTAGTCCAGTCGGGCTGAGTCGTCCTTGAAGGCGTACACGATGCCGGGGGCGGCTGATATGCAGCGTGTTCCTGTGATCTCCTCGACGTAGATCCGGAGCTCGTCCGGGCTGAAGAGGTGTTGGAACGTCTGCCGGCTGGTGAGGAGGCCGTCGCCGTACTCTTGGCCACGGACTTTGGACCGCTCCCAGGTGAGGCGAGCCGAGACGATGAGTATGGAGGTGGCGAGCCTCCATGCCTCCTTGAGCGTCTGCCGCCGCTCGACGGGGTCCTCGATGATGTTTAGGACGTAGGTGAGGAGGACGACGTCGGAGGGGGCCACCGGCGCGCTCGAGCTGTAGTAGGGGTCCCAACCGGTGATCTTGCAATCGAGGCGCTGGAGGGAGGCGACGTCGCCGCCTCGGCCACAGCCGTAGTCGAGGATTGTGCGGTCCGCGTTGAGCTGGCGGTCGGCCAGAGCCTGGCGCGCTGGCACGGAGAGGCTGGAGCGACCGATCGCGGTGCGGCGGCGGTCGCTGTTCCATGACTGCTGCATGTCGGCCTCGTCAGTCGAGGAATGGGGGGGTCGCAGCGTAGGCAGTGCAATGGTACGGGCGAAGAATAACTCGGAAGTAGGTTTTCCAGCGCGTCCCTCAGTGCAACCGGTGAACTTGCCTGGCTGGCAGGTAAGACGGTGGGTATCGGCACTGTCATCGCGATGATACTCGTGCTCGTCCGGGACCCGTCGCCGCCCGAGCAGCTGGGTGTGACTATCCGCAGCGACGACGCTGCGCACTCTCGGCTCGGTGGCTGGCACGAACGGCACCGCCGTTCTCACCGCGGCTTTCGACACCACCTAAGGCCTGTCCCGTAAGTGCAGGTCAGCGGTGAGATGTCTTGCTCCGTGGCTCGTGTGATCACGGTGTCGGAGCCGTCCTGGATAGCCCCGTTCACCGGGCTGAGCCCGTGGCAGTTCGGCAAGCTGGTCACCGCGCTGCGGCGCGAAGGAGCGGACCCGGTGCGCAGGGGCCGGCCGCGGAGCTTGCCGCTGGAGGACCGGGTGCTGCTGGTCGCCTCCTACTGTCGGGCCAACCTCACCCTGCGGCAGCTCGCCCCGCTGTTCGGCATCTCCAAGTCCGCCGCCGACCGCATCGTCGACCGCCGCGGACCGGCCCTGGCCCTGCAGCCGCGCAAACGGTTCCGCAAGGACACCGTGGTCATCGTCGACGGAACCTGGTGCCCACCCGCCACCACGCCGTCGCCGGCAGTCGAAGAACTACCGCTACTCCACCAGCCACCAGGTCGTCATAGACGCCGACACCCGGCTGGTCGTCGCCGTCGGCCGACCGTTGCCCGGCAACCGCAACGACTGCATGGCCTGGAAGCTGTCCGGCGCCAAGGCCACCGTCGGCAGCGCCACCGTCATCGCTGACGGCGGCTACCGGGGCACCGGCCTGCTCATCCCGCACCGCCGCGACCGCGGCCAGACCGAACTGCCCGACTGGAATGAGGAGCCCAACTCCCCGCACCGCACGGTACGCGCCCGCGTCGAGCACGCCTTCGCCCGCATGAAGACCCGGAAGATCCTCCGCGACTGCCGCCTGAAAGGCGACGGCATCCACCACGCCGTGCTCGGCATCGCCAGCCTGCACAACCTCACCCTCACCGGCTGACCGGCGAACAAACAGGTCAGCCAGCTCGCTCAAGAATATTTACGGGCCAACCTTTAGACGGGAGCTCCCACAGGTGGCCGTCCGGCAGGATAGGGGGGTGTTTCTCGCCACCACCCGGAGCTGCAGGGGTCCGCCCATCAGCGATTGTGGAGCACTATGCCAGCCCTGTACGTTCCCTCTCACGCATCAACGTAGCTCAGGGGGCAGGATGTCGGCGTATGGCCGGGAGGACAGTGAATGGGACGAGCTGGTAGAGGCCGGGCACGCCTTCCTAGTGGAGCGCGCGAAGCTGGGCAAGCTCACCTCGTACACCGAGCTCAACGTAACTCTCGCCAGGCGAACAGGCTGCCGCCCCTTCGACTTCGAGCGCGCTGACGAGCGGGCCGCGATGGGGCATCTGCTCGGACTGATCGTGGAACGGGATCAGGAGATCGCCCCCTCGGACCCGCATCTCATGCTCTCGGCTTTGGTGACCTACTTGGGTGCCAACGACGCTGGCTCCGGCTTCTATCAGTTGGCCAAGGAACTACAACTGCTCCCCATGAGCGCATCAGTAGATGAGAAGTTCGGCTTCTGGGTCAAGCAAGTGAAGCGACTCTACGAACGCCATGGAGCTGGTCCGACAGTGGCCTGATCTCGAAGCGTTCTGAGTGTCCAACTGCGTGACAGCGCTGACGGACAGCGTCGGACAAGCATGGACGCCTGCGGACCATCGTGCAGATGAGAGGCATGGCGGCCCAAAGCCGGACGTTCCCCAAGTTGCCTCGGGACGAAGCGGTCGCCCAGTTGGGGTGCGCCGGATGGGCGACACCGCCCTGGCCTGTCCCGAGTGCAGCCAGTCCATGAAGTCCGGCGGTTTCGTTCTCGTTGAGCAGGAGGACGATGGTCGGCGGATCTGCCGGACACTGTTGAGGTGCCTTGGTCAGCATGTCTGGTGGCGCTGGGCCAACCGGCCGAGGAGCCGTTGCAAGCCTGCCCGGTGCCCGAGCTGTTTCGCTGACATCCAACCTTGACAGCAACGACCTCGGACGGCGGTGGCACCCAGCAGCCTTGTATGGCACCGCTTCATGAGACGAGCCCCAACCGGACCGAGGGAAGATCGAACTGGCAGTTCGAGCCGTTCAGCTGTTGGTACACGGGCGTAGGTCTGAAGCGTGAGCGGACTGAGCGGCACCATGGCGGATCGGGCGTCATGCTGATCCGGGCCGCAGGTCTCTGATCAGCAAGAACAAGATCCGGTGGCACCGCTCAGCACCACCTGTCGCGATCTTGCAAGCCCTCGTGATGCGTCTAGCTACCTGACGACGGGGGCGACTGCGCTCCACCCTTGAGGGCGCTGGGCAGCTTGTGCGGCGGTCCACCCCATCTCCAGAGCAAGGCGCCGCAGGGAAAATTCAGGGACTTTCACGCCCGTCCCGGGGAGGTTCCAGGGACTTCCCGCCACGTGAACAGGGAAGGCCCTGACCACGCCGAAAGACACGAACGCGCTGGTCAGGGCCCGTCTCCCTCAGCACTCGATGATGTTCACCGCGAGGCCGCCCCGCGCCGTCTCCTTGTACTTGACGCTCATGTCGGCCCCCGTCTCCTTCATCGTCTTGATCGCCTTGTCCAGCGAGACATGGTGCCGCCCGTCCCCCCGCAGCGCCATCCTGGCCGCCGTGACGGCTTTGACCGCCGCCATGCCGTTGCGTTCGATGCATGGGATCTGCACCAGGCCGCCCACCGGGTCGCAGGTCAGGCCCAGGTTGTGTTCGATGCCGATCTCCGCCGCGTTCTCCACCTGTTCCGGGGTGCCGCCCAGCACCTCGGCGAGGCCGCCCGCCGCCATCGAGCAGGCCGAGCCGACCTCGCCCTGGCAGCCGACCTCGGCGCCCGAGATCGAGGCGTTCTCCTTGAACAGCATGCCGATCGCGCTCGCCGCCAGCAGGAATCGCACCACGCCGTCCTCGTCCGCGCCGGGGACGAAGTCCAGGTAGTAGCGGAGCACCGCCGGGATGATGCCCGCCGCGCCGTTGGTGGGGGCGGTCACCACCCGGCCGCCCGCCGCGTTCTCCTCGTTGACGGCCATCGCGTACAGCGTCACCCACTCCATGGCGGCTTCCGCCCGCGCCCCCTCGCCGCGCAGTTTGCGCGCCGCGCTCGCCGCCCGCCGCCGGACCTTGAGGCCGCCGGGCAGGATGCCCTCCTGGGTCAGGCCGCGCGCCACGCAGGCGTCCATCACGTCCCAGATGCGCAGCAGTCCGGCGCGGACGGTGGCCTCGTCGCGCCACGCCTTCTCGTTCTCCAGCATCAGCGCGGACACCGACAGGCCGGTGTCGCGGGTGAGCCGCAGCAGTTCGTCCCCGGTGCGGAAGGGGTGGTGCAGCCTGGTGTCGTCCAGCTTGATGCGGTCGGCGCCGACCGCGTCCTCGTCGACGACGAAGCCGCCGCCCACCGAGTAGTACGTCTTCTCCAGCAGGACGGACCCGGCGGCGTCGCGGGCGGTGATGCGCATGCCGTTGGCGTGGTACGGCAGGGAGGTGCGCCGGTGCAGGACGAGGTCCTCGTCCGCGTCGAAGGCGATGACGTGGGCGTCCCCTATGTCGGCGCCCAGCAGCCGCAGCCGGCCGCCGGCGCGGATGTCCGCCACCCGGGCGTCGGCGCCGGCCACGTCCACCGTGTCGGGCGCGTACCCCTCCAGGCCCAGCAGGACCGCCTTCGGGGTGCCGTGTCCGTGGCCCGTGGCGCCGAGCGAGCCGAACAGTTCGGCCCGTACCGCGTGGGTGGGCGCCAGCACGCCCTCCTTCTTCAGCCGGTGCGCGAACATCCGCGCCGCCCGCATCGGGCCGACCGTGTGCGAGCTGGACGGGCCGATGCCGATCGAGAAGAGGTCGAAGGCGGACAGTGCCATGGGGTCCACTCCTTTCCGGGTGGGTGGGACGGGACGGACCGGGCGGGGCGCCCGGCCCGTCCCGTCGCCCGGCTCAGCGGCCGGGGTACAACGGGTGCCGGTCGGCCAGCGCGCTCACCCGGGCGGCCAGCTTCTCGGCGGTGCTCGCGTCGTACCCGGGCAGCAGGGCCTGCGCGATGATGTCGGCGACCTCGCGGAAGTCGTCCGGGCCGAAGCCGCGGGTGGCCAGCGCCGGGGTGCCGATGCGCAGCCCGGAGGTCACCATCGGCGGACGCGGGTCGTTGGGGATCGC
This sequence comes from Streptomyces sp. NPDC059853, assembly GCF_042731495.1. NCBI lineage: Bacteria > Bacillati > Actinomycetota > Actinomycetes > Kitasatosporales > Streptomycetaceae > Streptomyces > Streptomyces sp. NPDC059853. Next base: position 8,560 of record NZ_JBHWJL010000016.1, on the reverse strand, counting down.
GTTGCGGTTGACGGTGATGCCGATGCCGTGCAGCCGGTCCTCGGCCTGCTGCCCGTCCAGCGCGGCGTCGCGCAGGTCGACCAGGACCAGATGGACGTCGGTGCCGCCGGTCAACACGGAGACGCCGGCGCCGGCCACGTCCTCCTGGACCAGCCGCTCGGCCAGCAGCCGGGCACCCTCGACGGTGCGGCGCTGCCGTTCCGCGAACTCCTCGCCCGCGGCGATCTTGAACGCCACGGCCTTGGCGGCGATCACATGCTCCAGCGGGCCGCCCTGCTGACCGGGGAACACCGCCGAGTTGATCTTCTTGGCGTGCTCCTTGCGGGAGAGGATCACCCCGCCGCGCGGGCCGCCCAGCGTCTTGTGCGTGGTCGTGGTCACCACATCCGCGTACGGGACGGGGCTGGGGTGCAGCCCGGCGGCCACCAGGCCGGCGAAGTGCGCCATGTCGACCATGAGCAGCGCGCCGGTCTCGTCCGCGATGCGGCGGAACGCGGCGAAGTCCAGCTGCCGGGGGTAGGCGGACCAGCCCGCGATAATCAGGCGCGGCCGGTGCTCGGCGGCGAGGGCGGCGACCTCGTCCATGTCCACCAGGCCGGTGCCGTCGGCGACGTGGTAGGGGACCACGGTGTAGAGCCGGCCGGAGAAGTTGATCTTCATCCCGTGGGTGAGGTGCCCACCGTGCGCCAGGTCCAGGCCCATGATGGTGTCGCCGGGCTGGAGCAGCGCGGCCATCGCGGCGGCGTTCGCGGACGCGCCCGAGTGCGGCTGCACATTCGCGGCCTCGGCCCCGAACAGGGCCTTCACCCGCTCGCGCGCCAGGTCCTCGATCACGTCGACGTGCTCACAGCCGCCGTAGTAGCGGCGGCCCGGGTACCCCTCGGCGTACTTGTTGGTGAGGACGGAGCCCTGCGCCTCCAGCGCCGCGACCGGCGCGAAGTTCTCCGAGGCGATCATCTCCAGGGTGGACTGCTGGCGGCGCAGCTCCGCGTCGACGGCGGCGGCGACCTCCGGGTCCACCTCGTGCAGGGAACGGTTCAGTACGGACGACATGGCGGCGGCCCCCTCAGCCCTGGGTGAACGCGGCGTAGCCGTCGGCGTCCAGCAGATCGCCCGGCAGCTCGCCGTCGATGCGGACCCTGAACAGCCAGCCGCCCTCGAACGGGGCGGAGTTCACCAGCGCCGGGTCGTCCACCACCGCGGCGTTGACCTCGGTGACCTCTCCGGTGACCGGGGAGTACAGATCGCTGACCGACTTGGTGGACTCCAGTTCGCCGCAGGTCTCACCGGCGCTGACCGTGTCGCCCACCTCGGGCAGCTGGACGTACACGACATCGCCGAGCGCGTCCGCGGCGAAGGCGGTGATGCCGACCGTGGCCACACCGTCCTCGACGGCGGACAGCCACTCGTGTTCCTTGCTGTAGCGCAGCTCGACAGGATTGCTCATGGGATCGATTCTCCTCGATGGTGACAATGCGGGAGCAAAGGGAGGGAACGGCAGGGGGAGGAAGAGGTGAAAGGAGCGCGCGGCACGCGGTGCCCCGGGCGCCCGGCGCGCCGTGGGCCGGAGGCTACTTCTCGCGCCGGTAGAAGGGCAGCGCGACGACGGAGAACGGCTCCCGGCTGCCGCGGATGTCCACCGCGACCCCCTCGGTGCCCGGCTCGGCGTGCGCGGCGTCCACGTACGCCATGGCGATCGGCGTGCCCAGGGTGGGGGAGGGGGCGCCGGAGGTGACCTCGCCGATCACCGTGCCCGCCGCGTCCACCACCGGATACCCGGCCCTGGCCACCCGGCGCCCGGCACCGACCAGGCCCACCAGCCGGCGCGGCGGCTCCTGCGCCGCCCGCTCGGCCGCCGCCTCCAGCGGCGCCCGGCCCACGAAGTCGCCGTCCTTGTCGAACTTCACCACCCGGCCCAGACCCGCGTCGAAGGGCGTGGTGGCGCGGGTCAGCTCGTTCCCGTACAGCGGCATCCCGGCCTCGAGACGCAGCGTGTCGCGGCAGGACAGCCCGCACGGGACCAGCCCGTGCGCAGCGCCCGCCTCCGTCAGCGCCCGCCACAGCGGCTCGGCGTCCTGCGGGGCGACGAACAGCTCGAAGCCGTCCTCCCCGGTGTAGCCGGTGCGCGCGATCAGCGCCGGGCGCCCGGCGACGGTGCCCGGCAGGCCCGCGTAGTACTTCAGCCCGGCCAGATCGGCATCGGTGAGCGCCCCCAGGATCAGCGGCGCGTTCGGCCCCTGCACGGCGAGCAGCGCGTACGCGTCCCGGTCGTCCCGTACCCGCGCGTCGAAGCCGGTGCCCCGCTCGGTCAGGGCGTCCAGCACCACCTGGGCGTTGGCCGCGTTGGCGACGACCAGGTACTCCTGCTCGGCCGTCCGGTAGACGATCAGGTCGTCGAGGATGCCGCCCTCGGCGTCGCAGATCATGGTGTAGCGGGCGCGGCCCACCGCCAGCGCCGACAGCTTGCCGACCAGCGCGTGGTCCAGCAGCCGCCCGGCCTGCGCGCCGGTGACCGCGATCTCGCCCATGTGCGAGAGGTCGAACAGCCCGGCGGCGGTGCGCACCGCCTGGTGCTCGGCCCGCTCGCTGCCGTACCGCAGCGGCATCTGCCAGCCGGCGAAGTCGGTCATGGTGGCGCCGAGCGCGCGGTGGACGGCGTCGAGCGCGGTGGTACGGGAGGTCATGAGGTGGCTCCAGGGGGTGCGGGCGGCGGGCGGTGGGCGCGGTCGCGCGGGTACGGCTCGCCCTCCCCATCTGTCATCGGCACCTGAGAGGTTCGCCTTGCGGCTTGCACCGTGGGTGGGGCCCGTTCGGGGGCCCGCTTTTCAGATTCGCCTCCCGCGCGCGGTATCGGGGCCTGAGAGATTCAAGGGAGGACTTGCTCCTTCGGCGCCCCGGTGCCGTACACCGGGAACTCTCCCGCGCGAGGTCGAACGGCCAGTGTTCGATTGTCCTGCGGTTGTTGTGCGGCTCATCATCGCATGACGGCCCGCACTGAGCCATTAGGGTGCCCTACAGACCGGATCAGATGGTGGTGGGACGAGATGAACGAGCGTTGGCAGGGACCCGGGCACGGGCACGGCGGCGGCGGATGGCCGGGCAACGAGCTGGAGGAGGCGCTGGCCGCCTCGGTCGGGGCGACGGACGCCGCGCCCCGGCTGCTCCAGGTCCTGGGCCGCAGCGCGGTGTGGGTGCCGCTGCCGGAGGGCGGCGGCCCGGACAGCCGCAGCCTGGACCTGCCGACCATCGACCTGGAGGGCGGGGTGTACGTCCCGGTCTTCAGCTCCGCCGAACAGTTCCAGCTCGTGGTGGGCTCCCACCTCTCCTACACCGTCGCCCCGGTCAAGGAGTTCGCGCGCGGGCTGCCGCCGCAGGCCGGGATCGCCATCAACCCCGGCGGCACCGTCGGCCTGCCCGTGCCGCCGGAGGGCGTCGCGCAGCTGTGCCGTGACACGCCGGGGGAGCGGATCCCCGGGGTGCCCTCGGGCGCGCGGATGCGCCTCTTCGAGCCGGACTGGCAGCAGGAGCCGGTCGACTTCCTGGCAGCGGCCTCCGGCGAGCTGTCCGCGCTGCCCTACGTCCGCACCGCGCGGCGCGGCCTGGCCAGCGCCGAGGGCGGGGCCCCGGCGCTGTTCATCGGCGTGGAGCTGGACGAGCTGGCCGAGGAGTACCGGGTGGGCGCCCACGACGCGCTCGGCCGGGCGCTGGCGCGGGCCGCCGTGTCCTGGCCGGTGCAGCTGGTGCTGCTGGACGCGGCGGCCGATCCCGTCGTGGACTGGCTGCGCCACAGCGTGCAGCCGTTCTACCGGCGGGACGTATGAGCGCAGCCCAGCGGGCGATCGAAGAACTGCTCCCCCGGGTGACGGCCGACCGCCCGGACCTCTACGAGCGGCTGCTGGGCGGGCTGGCCGGCGGCCGGGTGTGGATGCTGCTGTGGCACGGCCGGCCCGGTGACCCGGACGCGCAGTACGGCAGCGTCGAGGTGGCCGGGCACGGCTACGCCCCGGCCGTCACCTCGCCGGCCGAGCTGGCGGCCAGCGGCTGGCCCCGGGACCACGAGGTGATCGGCGGCCGCGACATCGCCGCCGCGCTCTACCCCGACCACTGGGGACTGTGGCTCAATCCGCACGCCCCGGGCGGCGGCCTCGGCGTCCCGTGGGCCGATCTGCGGCGGATCGCCGGCGGTCTCGACCGGCTGCCGGCCGGACCGCTGGTGATCACCGAGCCCGCGGTGCCGGCCGGCCCCTTCTACCGGCGGCTGACCGCCGAGGCGCGCCGCACCCCGGTGCTGCGCAGCCTGCGGCGCGGCTGGGTGCGACCGGCGGTGGGCGCCGCGTATCTGGTGATCGGCCTGGAGGTGGACGATCCGGGGGAGGCCGCCGCGGAGGCGGTGCGGCGGATGATGGCGCGGGCCGTCGAGGCGGTGCCGGCCGGGCTGGCGGTGGCCACGGTGGCGATGGCGGACGCGTACGATCCGGTGGCCATGTGGCTGCGGGCCCGGGCCCGCCCCTTCTACACGGCGTCCTGAAGGCCGGGCACCGGACCGGTGGGGGCCGGAGTGCCGGTGTCCTCGCTCAGCATCCGCTGCCAGTAGGCCACGTCGCGCCAGGCGCCCATCTTGTAGCCGCTCTCGCGGAACGTTCCCACGTGCCGGAAGCCCAGCGAGCGGTGCAGGGCCTCACTGCCCGGGTTCGGCAGGGCCACCCCGGCGATCACGCTGTGGAAGCCCTGCTCGGCCAGCAGCGTGAACAGCCGCCGGTACAGCGCCTTCCCCAGGCCGCGGCCGTGGTGCTCGGCGGCCAGGTACACGGCGCACTCCACGGTCCAGGCATAGGCGTCGCGCTGCTTCCACGGGAAGGCGTAGCTGATCCCCGCGACCTCGCCGGCCACCTCGGCGACGAGCCAGGGGTGGGTGCGGTGGCCGCGCTCCCACTGCTCGTGCCACTCCTCGGGCCGCTGCGGCGCGGTCCGGAAATGGGCGGGGGTGGTCGCGATGTAGTGGTTCACGAGGGCGCACACGGCCGGCAGGTCCCGGGCCGCGGCGAAACGGATCGTGGTGTCGGTCATGGCCTTGATCGTCCCATCGAGGTTTCAGCTGCCGGACCTGGGTAGCAGAGGTACCGTGAGATAAAAGCCGCACATTCGGATGAAAGTGGACGATTCATGTATGCCGTGAAGAGCACACTGCCCGAGCCCGCCCTCAAGGTCGTCGCCGACGCCCTCCAGGGCGCCCTGGCGGACATCATCGATCTGTCCCTGGTCGCCAAGCAGGTCCACTGGAATGTGATCGGACCCCGCTTCCGCACCGTGCACCTCCAGCTCGACGACGTGGTGGAGACCGCCCGCGCCCACTCCGACATCGTGGCCGAACGGGCCTCCGCCCTCGGCATCAGCCCGGACGGCCGCGCCGCCACGGTGGCCGGGAGCAGCGGTATCGCCACCGTCCCCGAGGGCTGGCTCCCCGACAGCCAGGCCGTCGACATCCTGACCCAGGCGCTCGGCGCGGTCATCGTCCGGATGCGCGACCGCATGGTCGCGGTCGGCGAGGTCGACCGGGTGACCGAGGACAACCTGATCGCCCTGGTCAAGGACCTGGAGAAGCACCACTGGATGTTCCAGGCCGAGAACGGCAGCTGAACCCGCCGGGGCGGCCCCCGCCCCACCGACCGGGACGGCCCGGACGCCGCACGGCGCCCGGGCCGTCGGCGTGCCGGGGCAGGGGCGCACTGACGGGCGTTCAGGGGCCGTGTGCGCGCGGCCCGTTGAAAGGTGCGAGACGGGAGTGAGGGACCCTTGCGCCCGGGAAGTGTGCGACGTACCACTGAAGGGGAGGCTACCGCGTCGTCCCAAGGGAACGGGGGTCAGTCATGGCCACTCCACTGAGCGCCGACAAGGTGCTGTCCGCGCTGAAGGCCGAGGGCGTCAAGGTCGTCGAGTACAAGTCCTGGCGCACCCACAACCGCAACAACGCCGGTGCCTGGGGGCCGGTCCACGGGGTGATGATCCATCACACCGTCACCTCCGGCACCGACTCCTCCGTCGAGCTGTGCTACGCGGGCCGGTCCGATCTGCCGGGCCCGCTGTGCCACGGGGTGATCGACAAGCAGGGCACGGTCCACCTGGTCGGGCACGGCCGCGCCAACCACGCGGGGTCGGGCGACGGCGCCGTGCTGGACGCCGTCATCGCCGAGAAGAAACTGCCGCCCGACACCAAGACCGACACCGACGGCAACGCGCACTTCTACGGCTTCGAATGCATCAACCTCGGTGACAACAAGGATCCCTGGCCCGCCGTGCAGGTGGAAGCCATCGTGCGGGCCTCCGCCGCGCTGCTGCGCGCGCACGGCTGGGGCAAGAACGGGGACACCTCCGTCATCGGGCACCTCGAATGGCAGCCCGGCAAGATCGACCCGCGCGGGCCGGGCATCTCCATGAGCGACATCCGCAAGCGGGTCGCCGCCCGCCTGAAGCAGTCGGCCGGCTGGAACCCCGACGGCAACGAGGAGGAGGACGACGTGCCCAAGCGGTCGTTATACGAGACGAACTCCTACACGCGGACGGTGCAGCCCGACACCTGGACCACCCTCAACTTCAACCGCTACTACGACGGCAAGAAGTGGGTGGACAAGGACCCCGAGCCCTCCGTCCTGCTCGGCCCCTGCTACTACACCGCCTCGGTGGCGGTGAAGGTGGTCGGGCTGGCGCGGGGCCAGGAGTTCAAGGTGCGGGTCGCCCGCTACAAGCAGCAGGACGGAAAGTACGTGCGGGCCTCGGCCATGCCCACCAGCTCGCCCGTGAACGACCAGGGCAAGGGACACTTCGTCCACACCTGGACCGGGCACGTGCCCGCCGCCGACAAGGGACGGCTGCGGGTGGAGGTGCAGCACCACGGCCCGGAGCCGGTCACCGTGGAGTGGGCGCGCGCCGAGTCGCTGTACTGGCCGGCCTGACGCGCCGCCCGGGGCGGGCGGTCAGGCCGCCGTGCGTATCGCCGCGAGCCACACCCGGCGCAGCCGCGCCAGCTCGGCGGCCTCCCGCTCGCCCCACGGCCGGTTTCCGTGCGCGCGGACGTAGCGGCGGATGGCTTCGTTCGCCGCCGCCGCGTCCGCGGCACCGGAGGGGGTGGCGGTGGGTCGGGTGTCATCGCGCATGACGATCATGCCCTCCAGGGTAGAGGGCCCCACTGACAGCGCCGACCGCGTTTACGGCCGCTCGCGCGCTTCCTCCCGGGCCAGCTCCGCCCAGATCTCGCCGCAGCGGACCGCGAAATTCTGCACCTCGGGCGCTTCTTCCCAGGCAGCGGGGTTGGCGATGGGTTCGCCGCGCAGAAATCGGCCCAGCGAGATGAGCGCGAGTTCCCAGCCGGTGCCCAGCCCGAAGAGACCAGTGTCATAGTCGTTGAGCACCGGATCGAACCGCCGGCCGTCCATGTCGATGACGTCCGGCACCGGCGCCTGCTCCAGTTCCAGCGCCGCCTCGGTCGCGGAGACATCGGCCAGCCGCACGATCACCTCGCTGCTCGGGCCGGTACCGAAGTCCCAGGTCACCGCGAGCAGATTCGGGGCCTCGCAGCGCAGGATCTCCCCGCTGGCGTTGCCCTCGATGCGGAAGTGGCCGCCCAGCTCCAGCTCACCGTCGACGGGCAGGAACCACTGGGCCAGCTGGGCCGGGTCCGTCACCGCGTCCCAGACGTCCACCAGCCGGGCCGGGTAGTGGCGGCGGATCAGGATGGTGCGGGCCCCGCCCTCGGGCACCGGGCGCACCCCCACCTCGCGGTAGGTGTCGTTCAGCCAGCTGGTGATCTCGGTCTTCTCGGTCATGGTGGGGCACTCCCCTGTCACGGCAGGACCTTGCTGGAACGATCCTCACCCGGCGCCCGCGCTCACGCCTGCCGAACCAGCTCCATATAGCGGTCCCAGTCCCAGTGCGGCCCCGGGCACACCCGGATGACCTCGGGCACCTCGTTGTGTCCCACGATGTGCTCACGGTCCACCGGAATGCCGTAACGGCGGCAGATCCCGGCCACCAGCCGGGCCGAGGACGCGTACATGGCGTCCGTCAGATAGGCCGGGTCGTCCGCCCAGCCCTCGTGCTCGATGCCGATGCTGCGCTCGTTGAACTCCCGGTGACCGGCGTGGTAGGCCACGTCCAGCTCCCGTGCGAGCTGCGCCACATGGCCGTCCTCCGAACGCACCACGTAGTGGGTGGCGGCCCCGTGCCCGGGGTCCTGGAAGACCTGGAGCGTGATGTCGTAGGTGGCTTCCGGCATATGGATGACGACCCGGTCGATGGAGTAGTCGCGCGGCCGGCTGGCCCGCCGGTAGTTGGCGCGCGAGGCCGGTATCCACTCGGCGCCCTCGTGGTCCACCTCGCCCTCGACGCGGGGCTCCTCGATCCCCGGCATCCGCCACCACCAGCGCTCCAGGGTGTCCCGGGCGGCCAGCGCCCCCACCCCCGCGACGGCCGCGCCACCGCCCAGGATCAGGGCGCGCCGCCCCACTCGCCGCTGTCGCCGGTCCGGGCCGGGATCCGGCCTCGCTGCATCGCCCATGTCATCCTC
>NZ_JBHWJL010000015.1:0-37969 GCF_042731495.1 Streptomyces sp. NPDC059853 | reverse complement strand
GGGTCCAGCAGCAGATCCTTCGCCGCCAGCGGGCGGTGGCCGCGCAGCGCCGGGGCGTGGCCCGGCAGCTCCGCCCGGCAGGACAGATGGAGGCGGGCGTCCTCGCTGGATCCGGCGGCCGGGTCGGCGGCGGTCACATGACCGGCGTACAGCAGCCGGCTCGCCCCGGCCCGCAGCGCGGTGGAGAGCCAGTCCCGGTCGGTGTCGGCGCGGCGGAACAGCGAGAGGGGGTCGCCGGGCACCGGCAGCCGCAGCCGTCCTGACCGTGCGCACCGAGCCAGGTGCCGGACCAGCGGCCCGTCCGCGTCCACCGGTCCCAGGACGGAACCGAGCCGGGAGCCCGCGCCGAAGCCGGGCACCCGGGGGTCCAGGACGGCGACCAGGGGCAGGTCGCGGCCGGCCCGCCATGGCCTGGGTACCCGGGCCGGGGCGTGCACCACGCTCGCGGGCGCCGACGCGCTGACGTCCGCGACCTCCACCAGCCGGACCTCCGGGTCGGAGTCGAGGACGAGCAGTTCCCACGGGACCTGGGCGATGCTCGGTGCGGGCTGGATGCGCAGCAGCGGGCGGATACCGCGCTGGTGGTACTGGTGCAGGTTCAGCGCGAGCCCGTACGGGACGAGGGTGCGGGCGAGCCGCGCGGCCAGCTCGGCCTCCGTGCGGTAGGTGGCGAGGTGGCCGTCCGGCGCACCGGGGCGGGCGGCGGTGAGCGCGGCCAGGGCGTCGCCGGCCTGCGCGCGCGGGATCACGGTGACCCCCGGGCGGTCCAGGGCGTGCGTCCAGCGCCAGGTGACGTACAGGTCCCCGGCGTCGGCGAAGCGCACCAGGGCGGTGGGCGTGGCGGGCGCGGCCGGTGCGGCCGGTGCGGTCACCATGAGGGCACCTGCCGGGTGTCGCGCACGGGCATGCCGTAGCGCTCTTCGGCCAGGGCGATCCGGTCGGCCAGCGCCACCTCGCCCTCGGGCGTGTACAGCAGCCGCGGCGGGGGCGCCACCGGCAGGACGGCGGCGGCTTCCGCGCCGGCCAGGGCGGCGGCGAGTCCGCCGTCCGGGCTCGGCGGGGGTTCCTCCAGGAAGCCGGACGGGGCGGACTCCGCCGCGGGGGCACCTCCCGGACGAAGCCCGGGGGAGGGCGCGGGGCCGTCCGCGCGCAGCACGGGTGTGGTGGCGCACTGCACCTCGATCAGCTGGGCGACCAGCCGCGCGTCCCGGGTGCGGGCCGCCAGCCGGAAGGCGAGGGCCAGGGCGGGTTCGGCGACCCCGCGGCGCCACCGCTCGCGCCGCCGGCCGGCCGTCAGCCCGTATCGGACCGCGTCGACGGTCAGGGCCGCCGGGACCGCCAGGTCCAGGGCGCGGGCCAGGTCCCGGGGTGAGCCGGAGTGTTCCAGCAGCGCGGCGTGGACGAGGTGGGTCTGGGCCCGGCGCAGTCCGAGACCGAGGGCGGCGAAGGTGTCGGCGGCGCGGGTGAGCAGCCCGTCCGCCTCCCCGGGGCGGCCGGCCCGCCAGGCGGCCTCGCCGCGCCGCACGGCGAGGACGGCCAGGGCGGGGGTGGCGCCGGACGGCTCCAGGAGGGCGTGCGCGCGGGCGTACAGCTCCTCGGCGCGCGCGGGTTCGCCGCGTGCGCCGGCCAGGGTGCCGAGGAGTTCCAGGGCGTGGGAGGTCCGTTCGGTGAGTCCGGCGGGCCCGGTGTGGGCGAGCACGGTGTGCAGCAGCGCCTCGGCCCGTTCCGGGCGGCCGGTGGCGGCCATCAGCTGGGCGAGCATCAGCCGGACGTCGCAGGCCCCGGCCTGCTCGCCGCCCGCCTCGCAGGCGGCCAGCGCCGCTTCGGCCAGGTCCTCGGCCGGTCCGTGCCGTCCGGTGGCGAGCGCGACGGTGGCCACGTTCATCAGGGTGCGTCCCACCAGGTCGGGGCGGAGCCGGGTCACCGTCTCCAGCGCCGCGCGGGTGAGGCGTTCGGCGCGCTCCCAGTCCTCCCGCTGGATGGCGACGGTGCTCAGCGCGACCAGCGCGGCCATCAGCGGTTCGGCGCTGTCCCCGTCGTCCCCGCCGTCGTCGTCGCCGGTCCCGGTCAGCAGGGCGCGGCAGTCGGTGAGGGCGCGCTCGGCCGCCTCGAACGCCCCGGTCGCCAGCAGGGACTGCGCGAGGTTGATCAGGACGGCGGGCCGCAGGGGGCCCAGCCGCTCCGGCTCCGCGGCGCACCGCGCCAGGACGTTTTCGAAGGTGGCGATCGCCGCCGGATGGTCGCCGAGGTGCCCGGCCGCCGCCGCACGGTTGATCAGCGCCTGGAGGTACTGGTCGGCGAGCGCGGGATACGGCTCGGCGGCCCGCGCCGCCCGGTCGAACAGGTCGTACGCCGCCCGGGGCGCCCCGCCCGCGAACCGCTCGATGCCCGCCGCCACCAGGTCGGTGACGGTACGGGAGACGTGTTCGCTCATCGGTCCTCCGCCGCCTCGGTCTCGGCGCGCAGCGGGGCGACCACCGGTCCCGAGCCCGTCAGCCGGGCGTGCGCGAGCGCCCGGATCCGCTGCCGCAGCCGGCGCTGCTCCGCGTCGTCGGGCGTCGGGGGCTCGGGGAACGCGGGCAGGTGGACGGTGATCTCCGGGCGCCCGGCTCCCGGCGGCGGCGCACCGCCGGTCCAGCTGTCGTCGGTGAGCCGCAGCGGTATCTCCGCGAGGCCGCCGTCCGCCGTGGTCACCCGGGCCCGGGGACGCAGCCGGTCCGGCACCCGCGTCCGGTCGGTGAGGCCCGGAGCGGCCACCACCGCCAGAGTCAGCACCGTCGCGCGGGCCGGGCGCCGGGTGATCTCCCAGCTCACCGCCTCCTCGGAGGCGTCGAGCAGACCGGGCGGGCAGCGGCGCCAGTCGGTGCCCGCCGTGCCGCTCGCCAGGACGAACCCGCCCGCGTCCGCCGCGTCACCGGCCGCCAGCGCGTAACCGGACGGCGCGGGCGGCTCCGCGGTGACCAGCGGCTCCGGCTCCTCGCCGCCGAACAGCGGATCGCACTCCTCGGTCAGCTCGGCGATCTCCCCGGCGAGGATCCGGCCGTCCAGCGGGGGGATCCCGTCCAGGACGGAGGCCGGCCACCACCGGGCCGCCCAGTGCGCGTAGGCCAGCCGCCGGGCGGCGTCCGCGAGCCCGGGCAGCGCGGGGACGGCCGGGCCGGGCGGCGCCCCGGCCGCGGCGCGCAGGGCCGCCGCCTCGCCCCACAGCGCCCACAGCCAGCCCTGGGCCGCCACCGGATCGTCCAGGACCGCCAGCGGATCGGCCGCCGGGTCCAGGACGTTCCAGGTGAGGTGGCCCCCGGCGACCTCCAGGACCGCGTCGGCGGGGCCGGGCTCGCGGGGCGCGGGGCCGCTCACGCCTCCACCGCCGTCCGTACCGTCAGCGCCTGCCGCACCCGGGCACGGTGGTCCAGGATGACGGACCGGGCCACGCCGTCCAGCAGATCCCACAGTTCGTCCGGCGCGGTCACCGGCGCCCGGCGGACGTCCCGGCCGTGCAGCCGGGCCCACAGCCGCCGCAGATACCCCTGCCAGGGCCGGCGCAGTTCGTCGGCGATCCGGCGCAGCGGATCGTCCGGCGGTGCACCCCCGGCGTCCGGGCGCAGCAGCATCCGGCGGGCCCGCAGCACGTACGCCTCGCGGCGCCAGCGCGCGTCGACCGCCCGCTGCGCGGCGGTGGGCGCGGGCCCGCCCGCCGCACCGTCCGCACCGTCCGGCCCGGCGGTCAGCGGGCGCAGCCCCAGTGCGAGGTGTTCGCCGAGCGCCGCCGCCACCCGCAGGGTCTCGTCCGTCAGCCCCCACGGGGCGCAGCAGCGGTCGATCTCCTCCGTCACCAGCCGGGGCAGCGGCGGCAGGACGGACCGGTCGGAGCTGGAGCGCAGGGTGGTGAAGACGCGTTCGTGGACGGTGCGGTCCAGCGGCGGGCCGAAGGACACGGCGCCGTCGGTGAGCCGGGGCTTGCCGGGCACCGGGTGGGCGGTCAGGCCGAGCCGCCGGGCCGGGGGCACCCGCTCCGGGTCGGCGAGGGTCAGTCCGGTGGCGGTGCCGGCCCGGAGCCGGGCCAGTTCGGCCAGCGGGTGCGGCGTGCCGGCCGCACCGTCGAGCACGGCGGTGAGCAGGCGGTCGAGGCCGGGCGGCGGGTCCGTCGCGGCGGCTGTCTCCCGGGCGGCCCAGGCGGTGTCGAGCCGGGCGCGCAGCCGGGCCGCGGTGGCCGGGTCGGCGAGGTGGTCCTTCAGCGCGCGCGTGGTGCGGCCCTCCGTCGCGCCGTGCAGGGCGCGCAGCACCCGCTCGGCGGTCGCCGGGCCGGGGACGGCGCCCTCGGTGGCGAGTTCGAAACAGCGCTGGAAGTACCGGTCCTGCGGATGCCCGTCGGTGATCCGCAGCCGGCGCCGTTCCTTCTTGAGGGCGTCGAACCACCGCGCGGTGTCCCGCAGGACGTCACCCGAGGCGAGGATCAGCGAGGTGAGCAGCACGGCCCCGTCCGGGGTCAGCACGGTGGGGGCGCACAGCGGATGCTGCACGGGGCGGATGACCAGCGGATCCAGGATCAGCTTGACGGTGCGGCTCAGCGGGCCGCCGTGCGCGCCGCTCAGCGCGGCGACACCGTCCAGCCGCTGCCACGCCTCGTGGATGACCGCCGCGCGCGGCCTCGCCCCCCGTGCACCGTCCATGCCGCCAGCTTAGAACGGCCCCCGCGCGCCGAACCTGGGATCGGTAGCGGCGCAGCCGTTCCTACGGTGACCGGGCACCACCGACGAGAGGAGCGCACCATGCCATCGAAGATCCCCGCCGTGTTCCGGGCCGCCGTGTCGGCCGCCGCGCTGGGCGCCATCGGCTACTACCTCTGGTACGGGCTGACCGACCGGGGGGACCCGGCGGTGTACCCGAGTTCGTGGGTCGGTCCGCAGCTGATGCTGCCGATCCTCGGCTTCATCGCCCTGTCGTTCGTGGGCAGCGGGATGCTCGCCCGGCGGCTGCTCGGCGCGCACGGGGTTGGCACCAACAGCGCCCGGATGCTGAAGGAGGGGCTGCTGGGGGCCGGGACCGTGCTCTCCGTCCGGCCGACCGGGGTGCTGGTCAACAACCGCCCGGTGATGCGGGTGGAGTTGTCCGTGCTCGGCGCGCACGACGAGACGTTCCAGGCGTACGCGAAGGTCGCCCTCGGGATGGCCGGGGAGGCGGCGGCGATCCGGCCGGGGGCCATGCTGCCGGTGCGCTACCTGCCGGAGCGGCGGGGGGAGGTGGTCGAGGTGGAGGTGGACTTCTCCGGGGACACCGAGGCCGCCCAGGAGGCGCTGAACCGGGCGATGGTGAAGCGGGGACTGACCACGCCCCGTCGGCTGGACATCGCGGCGCGCGGTGTGGCGGCCCAGGCGGTGGTGCGCACGCTGGAGGTGACGGGCCGGGTGCGGGACGGCATGCCGGAGCTGGCGCTGGAGCTGGTGGTGACCAACCCGCGCGACGGCTCGTCGTTCCCGGCGCACGTGCGGCGCTTCCTGCCCGCCGACGCGGTGCCCAAGGTGCAGGTGGGGCGGGTGGTGCAGGTGCGTTACCTGCCGGAGGCGCCCGACGAAGTGGTGCTGGCCTTCGGCCTGCTGGGGGAGTAGCCGCCGGTGCGGACCGGCCGGACCGGACACCCGCCCGCCCGGCGTCGTGCAGCATGGTCCCGTGCCGATACGCAGAAGGACCCCGCCACCGCCGCCGTTCCCGCCGCACACCGCCGGCCCCGACGACGATCCGGTGCTGGAGTACGCCCGCGCGGAACTGGACTGGTACGCCCGGGTCCGCGACCGTGCCCGCATCCGCCACCGGGTGACCGAGTTGAGCGCGCTGGTCACCGGCGCGGTCACGGTCGTCGCGGCGGGCGTCCAGGCCCCGGCCGCCGTCACCGCCACCACCGCCGGGCTGACGCTGTTCATCGGCGGCTTCCGGCAGCTCTTCAACGATCAGGAACGCCACATCCTGGCCGCCGAGGCGTGGGTCCGGCTGCGGCTGGCGACCCAGCGGTACCGGCTGCTGCCGGCGCCGGAGCGGGACGAGGCCGCCCGCCGCCGCTTGCTGGAGCGGATCGAGTCGGTGGCCACCGCCGAACTCCGGGGCTGGGCCGGCGCCCACCGGGGCGCGCGGACGGCCGTCCCGCCCGAGGACGCCGGACCGTGACGGGCGTACGCCCCCGGCCGGTCAGCGCAGCGCGGCCCGGGTGCTCTCCAGCAGCCGCACCACCGAGGCGTCCGCGACCTCCCGGACCTCCTCGTAGCCGAACCAGCGCAGTGCGAGCGATTCCTCGCTCACCGTCTCCCGCGCGCCGGAGGGGGCCAGCGCCGCGTACTGGACGTCCAGGTGCGTCGCGCACGGCGTGTCGTGCCGGTCGAGGCGGACCGGCTCCGGCAGCAGCCGCAGGCCCGGTACGCCCGACTCCTCCGTCGCCTCGCGCAGCGCGGCGACGGCCAGGGAGCGGTCGGCGGGCTCGCAGTGGCCGCCGGTCTGGAGCCACATCCGCAGCTTGCGGTGCAGGGTGAGCAGGACGCGCTCCCGCTCCGGGTCCACGATCAGCGCGCTCGCCGTCAGATGGCCGGCCGCGCAGGACTTCCACATGCCGTCCGGGTGCGCGGCCAGATGGCCGGTGTACGCTGCGCGCAGCTTGTCCTGCTCACCGTCCGGCGCCGCCCAGGCGCCCAGCACCCGTGCCGCGTCCCGGTGCAGCGGATCGGCGGCGCTCATGCGGGGCGGCCCCCGCCGTTCCCGGTGCCCTCGTCGCCGCCGTCCTCGCCGTCCCGCTTCTCCCGGCTGTCCCCGCTGTCCCGGCCGTCCGTCTCCGTGCCGCCCGCCTCGCGGCCACCGGCCTCCGGCCGCGGCGACTCCGTCGCCTCGCCCAGCATCCGGTCCAGCTCGGAGAAGTCCGGCTGCTCGCGGTGGACGAACCCGTCCGGGTCGGCCAGGTCGTCCGCCGTCGGCAGCAGGTCCGGGTGCGCCCACAGCGCCTCCCGGCCCGACACCCCGCGCGCGTCCGTCAGCGACGCCCACAGCCGGGCCGCGTCCCGCAGCCGGCGCGGACGCAGTTCGAGACCGATCAGCGTCGCGAACGTCTGCTCCGCGGGCCCACCGGTCGCCCGGCGGCGCCGCAGCGTCTCGCGCAGCGCCGACGCCGCCGGGAGATGCGGCTCGGCCGCCGCGTGCACCACGGCGTCCACCCAGCCCTCGACCAGCGCGAGCGCCGTCTCCAGCCGGGCCAGCGCCGCCTTCTGCTGCGGGGTGTCCTCCGGCTGGAACAGCCCCTGCTGGAGCTTCTCCTGCAACTCCTCGGGCCGGCTCGGGTCCAGCTGCCCGACCAAGCCCTCCAGCTTGTCGGTGTCCACCTGGATGCCGCGCGCGTACCCGTCGACCGCGCCGAACAGATGCGAGCGCAGCCACGGCACGTGCGCGAACAGCCGCTGGTGGGCGGCCTCGCGCAGCGCCAGATACAGCCGCACCTCGTCCTGCGGCACGCCCAGGCCCTCGCCGAAGGCCGTCACGTTCACCGGCAGCAGCGCCGCCTTTCCGGCCGGGGCCAGCGGGAGCCCGATGTCGGTGGAGCCCACCACCTCACCGGCCAGCATCCCGACCGCCTGGCCGATCTGGGTGCCGAACATGGCGCCGCCCATCGAGCGCATCATGCCCAGCAGCGGACCGGCCATGGCCCGCATCTCCTCGGGCAGCACATCGCTCATCGCCGCCCCGACCCGCTCCGCGACCGGGTCCACCAGCTCCTTCCACACCGGAAGGGTCGCCTCGATCCACTCGGCGCGGCTCCAGGCCACCGCCGTGCCCGCGCCCGAGGGCAGCGCCGTCACCCCGTCCAGCCACAGGTCGGCCAGCCGCATGGCCTCCTCGACCTGCTCCCGCTCGTGCCGCCCCACGCTGGCGTCCTTGGAACCGTCGGCGGCGCCCTGCGCCACCGTCTGCCGCGCCACGTTCTGCGCCAGCTCCCAGTTCACCGGGCCGCCCTCGTAACTCAGCAACTGCCCCAGCTGCTGGAACGCGGCGCCCAGGTCCTGCGGGCTCATCTGACCGCCCGCCCCCAGCGAACCGAACATCGCGGACAGCGGGTCGCCGCCCGGCAGCTCGCCGCCGCCCTGGCCGTCCTTCTTCTTGCCGGAATCCCCGTCGTCGGGGTCATCCGGGAGGCCGAATCCGAAGGGGAAGTTACTCACGGGAATCCTCGGCTCTGTGTCGTCGGACGGAACCAACGTGCCTGAATCGCTGGTCTCTGCCTCCAGCCTAGACACCTCTCAGGCAGGATGGGGCCTGCGCACGTCGTACTGAAACAACCGCTGGAGAGATCCTGTGAGTTCCCCGGAGCCAACCGTTCGCGCAGCGCGAAACGCCCCCAGGGCGCCGCTGACCGTCGCGGTCACCGGCGCCGCCGGCGGGGTGGGGGCGCTGCTCACCGAGCGGCTCCTCGCCACGCCCGACGTCCAGCGGGTGCTGGCGCTCGACGAGCGTCTCGGGGACGCCAAGGGCGCCGAATGGCACACCCTGGACGTCCGCGACCCGGCCATCGCCGACCTGCTGCGCAGCCGCGGCATCGCCCGGGAGAGCGGCGACCACGACAGCCCGGTGGACGTGGTGGTGCACCTCGCCCTCGACCTCGATCTGGAGTCGGACCCCGCCGTCCGGTCGGCGTACAACGTGCGCGGGACCCAGACGGTGCTGACCGCCGCCGCGGCGGCCGGGGTGCGGCGGGTGGTGCTGGTCACCTCCGCGATGGTCTACGGGGCGCTGCCGGACAACGCGCTGCCGCTCGCCGAGGACGCGGAGCTGCGGGCCACGGCCGAGGCCACCTGCGTCGGGGACTTCCTGGAGATCGAGGACCTGGCGCGCCGCGCGCCCCGTGCGCATCCCGGGCTGAACGTCACGGTGCTGCGGCCCGCGGTGCTGGTGGGCGGCACGGACACCGCGCTGACCCGGTACTTCGAGTCGCCCCGGCTGCTGGTGGTGGCCGGGTCCCGGCCGCGCTGGCAGTTCTGCCATGTGCAGGACCTGGTGGGGGCGCTGGAGTACGCGGCGCTGGAGCGGGTCGAGGGCGAGCTGGCGGTGGGCTGCGACGGCTGGCTCGAACAGGAGGAGGTCGAGGAGCTGTCCGGCATCCGCCGCATGGAGCTGCCGCCGGCCGTCGCCCTGGGCGCGGCGGGCCGGCTGCACCGGCTGGGGCTGACGCCCTCGCCCGCCGGGGACCTCGCGTACACCATGCATCCCTGGGTGGTCAGCGGCAGCAAGCTGTACGAGGCGGGCTGGCGTCCTGAGTGGACCAACGAGGAGGTGCTGGCCGAACTCCTCACCGAGGTCGCGGGCCGGCACACGGTGGCCGGGCGGCGGCTGGGCCGCAAGGACGCGGCGACCACGCTGGGCGCGGCCGGTGCCACGGTCGCCCTGGTCGGCACGGCGGCGCTGGTGCGCAGGGCGCGCAAGGCCCGCCGCCGCTGAGGACGGTCCGCGGCGCGACGCCGACGGGCCGCGACCCGACGCGGCGGCGCGCCGCCCGTCACACACTTCGGTGGACGGTGGTGTGTCCGGGGGCCCGTGGTGTTGGGTGGGGAACCGGAGCGCACGCGGGTGCGCACCGGCGCGAGTGCCCGTGGCACGCACCCGGGCAGAAAGGCAGGCGAAGCCATCATGAGGTCGTCCGGTCCGTTGCGGCTGCTCGCCGTCCGGGAGGAGCCGCTGTCCGTGGACGAGGTGTTCCGCGCGGTGGGGGACGACGCGGCGGGCGGGACCGCGCTGTTCGTCGGCACCGTCCGGGACCACGACGGTCACCCGTCCGGCGCAGCCGTCACCGCTCTGGAGTACTCCGCCCATCCCGGCGCCGAGGCGGCGCTGCGCACGGTCGCCGAGAAGGTGGCCGCCGACTTCCCGGTCCGGGCGCTGGCCGCCGTGCACCGCACCGGCCCGCTCGCGGTCGGCGATCTGGCCGTGGTGGTGGCGGTGTCCTGCCCGCACCGGGCGGAGGCGTTCGCCGCCTGCCGCCGGTTCATCGACGACCTGAAGCGGGAGGTGCCCATCTGGAAGCGGCAGACGTTCGACGACGGCACCGAGGACTGGGTGGGCGCGTGCGGATGATCACACGCCCGGGGGCGTGCGCTGCTCCAGTTGCGTAACCCCTACCGCCGTACGAGCGTTGTCCTGCCGAAGCATTCAGCACTCGCCGAGGTGGGAGGTCGGTCATGGCCGTGCTGGTATGGCTGCTGATCCCGGTCGCCGGTGGGCTGGTGGCGGGCGTGTGGAGCGCCTGGGCCGTCCGCCACCGGACCGGTGCCGGAGGCATCGCGGACGCCGCGGGGGTGCGCGGCTACGACCGGTTCCGGGCCGCGATGGAACGCTCGCCCTTCCCGTCCGCCGGACGGGCCCCGGCCGACGGCTGAGGGGCCGTTCCCGTACTGTCAAGACATGCCACGCCGCACCGCGACGCTGCTGACGTCCACCCTGCTGCTGATAGCTCTGCTGACCGCCGGAGTGCTGGCCAAGGTGCCGTACTCGGAGATGTCGCCCGGCCCGACGGTCAACACCCTGGGGGAGTACTCGGGCGAGCCGGTGCTGAGCATCGAGGGCCACGAGACGTACGAGGCCACCGGCCACCTCAACATGACGACCGTCCGGGTCACCGGGATCAACTACCGGATGAACCTGCTGGAGGCGATGGGCGGCTGGCTCTCCGGCGACCGCGCCGTGGTGCCGCACCGCACGCTCTACCCGGAGGACGTCAGCGCGGACGAGGTGGAGCAGGAGAACGCCGAGCAGTTCAGCCGCTCCCAGGAGAGCGCCAAGGTGGCCGCGCTCAACCAGCTGGGCATCGAGTACAGCACCCAGACCATCGTCGACTCGGTGGTGAAGGACAGCCCGTCCGAGGGCCGGCTGCACGCCGGTGACGCCATCGTCGCCGTCGACGGCACGAAGATCAGCGATCCGGCGCAGGTGGCCGAGGAGGTCACCAAGCACACGGCGGGCGAGGACGTGGTGTTCACCATCGTGCCCGCGGACGCGGCGGAGGCCGCCCGGGAGGCGGGGCGGGAACTGCCCTCCGACACCGAGGACGTCACCATCACCACCGGCACCGCCGACGACGACGGCCGCGCCATCGTCGGGATCGTGGCCGGGGTAGCGCACACCTTCCCGTTCACCATGAACATCGAGCTGGCCGATGTCGGCGGTCCCAGCGCCGGGCTGATGTTCTCGCTCGGCCTGATCGACAAGCTGAGCCCCGAGGACCTGACCGGTGGCGCGTTCGTGGCCGGGACCGGGACGATCGACGACGCGGGCACGGTCGGCCCGATCGGCGGCGTCACCATGAAGACCATCGCGGCCCGGGACGCGGGCGCCGACTTCTTCCTCACCCCGAAGGACAACTGCGCCGCCGCCGCGGCCGACAAGCCGGGCGGCCTCACGCTCGTCGAGGTGGAGAACCTCCAGGGCGCGCTGGACGCGCTGGAGAGCATCAGGGCGGGTGACACGGCCGCGCTGCCGCGGTGCGCGGGGGGCTGACGCCCCCGGCCGCGCGGCACCTCCGCGCCACCCGCCCCGGGTTGTTATGGCTTTGTTACGCCACCGGTGTCCCGCCGGCCGCCCGCGGTCACTCCTCGAAGGTCGCCGACAGCGCGGCGGCCAGCCCCGGAACCAGATCGGTGCCGGTCAGGACCTCGGTCTCGGTGTCCTTGTCCCGGAACCGCAGGGCCGATTCGCGGCTGCCGTCCCGCAGGACGGCGACCGTCATCCGGACCTCGCGCCGCTCGGGGTGCTCGGCCACCCAGGCCGCCAGCCGCTCCTCCGCGCCCTCGCGGGCCAGTTCCTCCGGGACGGCCTGCTCGGCGGACGGCGGCAGCATCAGCCGCTCCACCACCAGGGCGCAGCCGGCCACCGCGTCCGGCCAGGCGATGGTGGCGAGGAATTCGTCCAGCGGCACTCCGGCCGGAAGTTCCTCCTGCTCAATGGGGGTGAGTTCGCTGCTCTCGGTGAGTTCGAGCCGGTCGGCCAGGCCGGGTTCGCTGGCGCGAAGCCGCGCGGTGTCCACCAGCGCGAAGAGCAGGGCGGGCCGGTCCCAGCCCAGCCCGGAGGCGTAGGTGTCGATCTCCAGTACGGCGCGGGTGAGGGGTGAGGCGGCGGCGGGCGTGTGGGGCGTGTTGTCCATGGGCATATCGTGCCTTCCCGGGCCCCGGAAACGGGAACCGAGTAAAGCTTGAGTAAGTTAGCTCAGTGGGCACCCCCTGGGCTGCCCGGCTTCATCAACCCGCGAATCTTTGAGGTGCGCACCTTGGCTTTCCAGATGCCGGACCGGGGCTCGGGCCGCCCCAACGGTCCGAACGGGCCCAGAGGCCCCCGAGGTCCGGGGGGACGGGGGTTCAACGTAGGGCGTCCGTCCCGGGGCGCCCGGAGCCTGCTGATCACCGCGGCCATCCTGGCCGGTCTGGCCATTCTCTTCGCGATGTTCGCGGGATTCTGGACGGACTGGCTGTGGTACAGGTCGGTCGACTACACCAGCGTCTTCCGCACCCAGCTGTTCACCCGGATCGTGATGTTCGCGGTCTTCGGCGTGGTGATGGCGCTGGCGGTGGGGCTGAACATCTGGCTGGCCCACCGGCTGCGCCCGCCGCTGAGCGCGATGTCGATGGAGCAGCAGAACCTCGACCGCTACCGGATGAGTATCGCCCCCTTCAAGAAGTGGGTGCTGCTCGGGGTCGCTCTCCTGGTCGGTCTGATCGCGGGCGGCTCCGCCTCCGGCCAGTGGCGCACCTGGCTCCAGTACGTCAACGGCACGTCCTTCGGGGTCACCGACCCGCAGTTCAACAAGGACGTGTCGTTCTTCGCGTTCGACCTGCCGTTCTACCGGTTCCTGCTCGGCTTCGGCTTCGCCGTGGTCGTGGTGTCGCTGATCGCCGCCGCGCTGGTGCACTACCTGTACGGCGGGCTGCGGGTGACCACCCCGGGCAACCGGATCACCCCGGCGGCCACCGGGCATCTGTCGGTGCTGCTGGGCCTGTTCGTGTCGCTGAAGGCGGTCGCGTACTGGTTCGACCGCTACGGTCTCGCGCTCAAGAGCAGTGACCTGCGGGACAACACCGGCTGGACCGGCCTGCGCTACGTCGACGCCAACGCGTACCTCCCGGCCAAGACCATCCTGACGATCATCGCCGCGATCTGCGCGGTGCTGTTCTTCGCCACCCTGTGGCGCCGGGTGTGGCAGCTGCCGGTGCTGGGCCTGGGTCTGCTGGTGCTGTGCGCCGTGCTGATCGGCGGCGTGTACCCGGCGCTGGTGCAGCAGTTCCAGGTGAAGCCGAACGAGGTGGCCAAGGAGACGCCGTACATCCAGAAGCATCTGGACGCCACCAAGCAGGCGTACGACATCGCCGACGCCCAGTTGCAGGACTACTCGGGTGTCAGCGACGCCGAGCCGGAGACGCTGCGCAGCGCGGTGTCCACCACGGCCAGCATCCGGCTGCTCGACCCGAGCGTGGTCTCGCCGGCGTTCCAGCAGATCCAGCAGGTCCGCGGGTACTACCAGTTCCCGGCGACCCTGGACGTGGACCGCTACCCGAGCGCCGACGGCGAGGGCGAGACGGACACCGTCATCGGTCTGCGCGAGATGAACGTCAACAACGTTCCCGAGCGGAACTGGATCAACGACCACTTCCGCTACACCCACGGTTTCGGTGTGGTGGCCGCCAGCGGCACCGATGTGCTGAGCAACGGCCAGCCGGCCTTCATCGAGCAGGACCTGCCGCCGCAGGGCGACCTCGGCGAGTACGAGCCGCGCATCTACTACGGCGAGTACACCACCCAGTACTCGATCGTGGGCGGCCCGCAGCAGGAGATCGACTACGCCGGCGAGGAGGGCGAGGTCGAGTACAGCTACACCGGGGACTCCGGTGTGCCGCTGGACAACTACTTCAAGCGCGCCGCGTACGCCCTGACGATGAGCGAGCCGCAGATCCTCTACTCCGGGGCGATCGGCGACGGTTCGCGCATCCTGTACAACCGCACGCCCAAGGAGCGGGTCCAGGCGGTCGCGCCGTGGCTGACCATCGACGGCGACCCGTATCCGGCGGTCGTGGACGGCCGGGTGCTGTGGATCGTGGACGCGTACACCACGACCAACGGCTACCCGTACTCCTCGCGCACCACGCTGGGTGAGGCCACCGAGACCTCGCTGACGGACGAGCGCGGTCAGGTGGTGGCCCAGGAGAACCGGGTCAACTACATCCGCAACTCGGTCAAGGCCACGGTCGACGCGTACAACGGTGAGGTCACCATGTACGAGTGGGACACCGAGGACCCGGTGCTGAAGACCTGGATGAAGTCCTTCCCGGACACGGTGGAGTCGCGCGACCGGATCAGCGACGAGCTGATGGACCACCTGCGGTACCCGCAGGACCTGTTCAAGGTGCAGCGGGACCTGCTCCAGCGCTTCCACGTGGACAGCGCGGCGCAGTTCTACAGTGGTTCGGAGCGCTGGCAGGTGCCGGACGACCCGACCCACCGGGGGCAGTCGGTGCCGCCGTACTACCTGAGCATGAAGATGCCCGACCAGGACGAGCAGACCTTCTCGCTCACCACCACCTTCACGCCGCTCGGCCGTGACACGCTCGCGGCGTACATGGCGGTGGACGCGGACACCAGAAGCGACGAGTACGGGACGATGAGAATCCTCACCCTGCCGTCGAACACCACGGTGTGGGGTCCGCAGCAGGTGCAGTCCCGGTTCAACTCCGATCCGGTGATCGCGCAGGAGATCAACCTGCTGAGCCGGGGTGACTCGGAGGTCGAGTACGGCAACCTGCTGACCGTTCCGCTGGAGGGCGGGCTGCTGTACGCCGAGCCGGTGTACGTGCGCGGTGCCGGCACCAACTATCCGCTGCTGCGGAAGGTGCTGGTGACCTACGGCGAGCAGACCGCGTTCGAGGACACGCTGGACGAGGCGCTGGACGTGGTGTTCGGGGTCGCCGAGCCCACGCCGCCGCCGGAGGACGGCGAGGAGCCGCCGGAGGGCGAGGAGCCCCCGCCGGCCCAGCCGGGCGGCGGGACCGCCGAGGAACTGGTCCAGGAGGCCCAGAGCGCCTACGAGGAGGGCCAGACGGCGCTCCAGAACGGCGACTGGGCGGCGTACGGCGAGGCGCAGGCGCGCCTTGAGGACGCGCTGAACCAGCTGGCGGAGATCCAGTCCACGGACTCGGCCGCGCGCAACGAGGACGAGGAGCAGGACGGCGGCGAGACGGCCGACGGGTGAGAGAGCGGCTCCGCCCCGTGGTAGTGTTCTACTTGTTCCCGCAAGGGGGCAAAGCAACACCAACACGGCGCGGGGTGGAGCAGCTCGGTAGCTCGCTGGGCTCATAACCCAGAGGTCGCAGGTTCAAATCCTGTCCCCGCTACTGCGTGAGGGCCCGGAACCAGTCAGGTTCCGGGCCCTCTTCGTCGTGTGCGCACGCACCGGCGCGCGCCCGGTGGCGGTGGGCGCGCGCGAAGCGGCCCGGCTTCTTCCGTTCCTGGTCAACTCGCTGTGTCGCTGCGGCTGTTCTGTCAGTGGACGACGGCATACTGCGTGGCGACGGACCGAAGCATCCGATTCGGCATCAACTCCACTCCTGCTGCGGCGTTTGGATGTATCCATATCGGGAAGTCGACAAAACGCTCAAGTGACTTCACTGGCTGCGGTATACCAGGTGTACGCAGGTTTCAGGTGGTGCGATTATGGACCTTATGGGGGACAAGGCAGGGTTCGAGAGCAGCCATGCGGCCGCGCTGGAAGGCGCGCGGCTGCTGCGCTTGGGCGATCTGGAAACCGCCGAGCCGCGCCTGCGGGCCGCGGCGGCGGAGGGGGAGCGTTCCGCCGCGAACAACCTCGGCGTACTGCTCTCCCAGTCGGGACGGATGGACGAGGCCGCCGAGTGGTGGCGGATCGCCGCGGTGGCCGGCTCGGCCCCGGCCGCCCACGCGCTCGGCCGGCTGCACCGCGAGCGCGGTGACGAGACGGCCGCCGAGTTCTGGCTGCGCCAGGCGGCCGAGAGCGGGCACGCCTCGGGCGCGTACGCGCTGGCCGCGCTGCTGGACCACCGGGGGGCGGCGGAGGCCGAGCGCTGGTTCCGGACGGCCGCCGAGCGCGGGCACCGGGAGGCCGCCTACCGCTACGCCGAACTGCTGGCGCACGCGGACGGCGGCAAGGCGGCCGAGCCGTGGTACCGGCAGGCGGCGGCGCGCGGGCACCGGCGGGCCGCGCTGCGGCTGGGCGCGCTGCTGGAGGCGGACGGCGCGCTCGGCGAGGCGAGCCACTGGTACCAGGCCGCCGCCGAGGCGGGCGAGGCCAAGGCCGCCGCCGCGCTGGGGTTCCTGCTGCGGGACGCCGGGGAGGCGGACGGCGCCGAGCAGTGGTGGCGGCGCGCCGCCCGGGACGGCGACGGCCCGGCGGCCAACGCGCTGGGCGCGCTGCACGCCGAGCGCGGCGAACGGCAGGAGGCCCAGCGCTGGTACCGCGCGGCGGTCGAGGCCGGCGACATGAACGGCGCGTTCAACCTGGCGCTGCTGAGCGCGGAGGCCGGCCGGATGGCGCAGGCCGAGCAGTGGTACCGCCGTGCCGCGTACGCCGGGCACCGGGAGGCGGCCAACGCGCTGGCGGTGCTGCTGCTCCAGCGCGGGGACGCCTCCGGCGCCGAGCCGTGGTTCTCCAAGGCGGCCGAGGCGGGCAGCGTGGACGCGGCCTTCAACTTGGGCATCCTGCACGCCGGGCGCGGTGAGACGGGCCTGGCGCGGCGCTGGTACGAGCAGGCGGCGGCGGCCGGGCACGCGGAGGCGGCGCTCCAGATCGCGGTCGGGCTGCTGCGGCCCGGCTCCGGCGAGGCCGATCTGCGCCGCGCGGAGGAGCAGTTGCGGGTGGCGGCGGACGGCGGCAGCGTCGAGGGCGCCTTCCGGCTCGCGGTGCTGCTGGAGCGGCGGGCGCTGCGGTCCGGCGAGGCCGGGGCGGAGCAGGCCGGGGCCGGTGGCTCCGGGGACGCGGCGGACGCGGAGCCGGAGCACGAGCGCTGGTACGAGCGGGCGGCCGAGCGCGGTCACCGGCGGGCGCAGGTGCGGCTCGGGATGTGCGCGGCGGCCCGTGGCGACGTGGTCACGGCGGCCCGCTGGTACCGGGCGGCGGCGGAGGCCGGCAGCCGCAACGGCGCGTTCAACCTGGGCCTGCTGCTGGCCCGGGAGGGCAGCGAGCCGGAGGCGGCGCTGTGGTGGACGCGGGCGGCCGAGGCCGGGCACGGCCGGGCGGCGCTGCGGCTGGCGCTGCTGGCGTCCCGCCGGGGCGACCTGGACGCGGGCGGCACCTGGTGCACGCGGGCGATGGAGCTGGGCCCGCCCGAGGTCGCGGCCCGCGCCTCCCGCCTGCGGGACGCGCTCCGCCAGGAGCTGACGGCCTGAGGGCCCGCCGCCGCCCCGGTTCCACCGGGGTGGCGGCGGGGCCCGGCCGGTGGTCGCGGAGAATGGCGGGGTGGATGGGTTCGCTGTTGCCGCAGACGGGGTCCGGGTCGCGTATCAGGTGGCCGGGTCGGGGGCACCGCTCGTGCTGCTGGCCGGGCAGTCCAACAGCCATCACTGGTGGGATCCGGTCCGCGGGGACTTCACCGGCGCCCACCGCACCATCACGCTGGACTGGCGCGGCACCGGCGCCAGCGACAAGCCGGACGTCCCGTACAGCACCGAGGGGTTCGCGGACGATGTGATCGCCGTGCTGGACGCGCTCGGCATCGAACGGGCCCATGTGTACGGGACGTCGATGGGCGGCCGGGTGGCCCAGTGGGTGGCGGCCCGGTACCCGGAGCGGGTGCGCGCCCTCGTGCTCGGCTGCACCTCGCCGGGCGGCCCGTTCGCCGTGGAGCGCGGCAACGACGTGCGGCGTTCCCTCGCGCAGGGCACCCCCGCCGAGATCCGGCGGGCGCTGATCGACCTGATGTACACCCCGGAGTGGACGGCCCGCCACCCCGGCCCGTACGCGACGCTCGGCGACCGGCACATGCCCGGCCACGCGCGCCGCCGGCATCTGCTGGCCAGCAACGGCCACGACGCCTGGGAGGCGCTGCCCTCGATCACCGCCCGCACCCTGGTGGTGCACGGCACCGCCGACCGGTTCAACCCGGCGGCCAACGCCCCGCTGATCGCCGGCCGGATCCCGGGGGCCCGGCTCGAACTGATCGACGGGGCGCGGCACGCCTACTTCGAGGAGTTCTCCGCCATCGCCTCGCCGCTGGTGCGCGACTTCCTGGGCGCCGGATCGTCGTAACCCCGCAGCGGCACCTGGCGGATGAACCAGGCCAGGACGAACCCGGCCGCCGCGACCGTCCCCGCCCACCAGAAGGTGGTGATCACACCGCCGGTCACGGCCTCCTGGAAGGTCTCCCGGGCCCGCGCGGGCAGGGACTTCAGCAGTTCGGGCGTCATCTGGGTGACGTCGCCGCCGAGTTCGCCCGCCTCGCGGGTGACGTGCGAGGTGTACAGCGCGCCCAGCAGCGAGACGCCGAGTGAGCCGCCCATGTTGCGCAGGAAGGTGACGGCGCCGGTGGCCGCGCCGATGTCCTTGGCCGGCGCGCTGTTCTGGGCGATCAGGGTGGTGGTCTGCATCAGGCAGCCCATGCCGAGGCCGAGCAGCACCATGTAGCCGGCGGTGACGGTCCTGGAGGTGCCGGTGTCGATGGTGGCGAACAGCGCGAGGGCCAGGACCAGTACCGCGGTCCCGGCGATCGGCAGCGCGCGGTAGCGGCCGGTCCTGCTGATGAACTGCCCGCCGGCCAGCGACATCACCATGGCGGCGATCATCATCGGCATCAGCAGCAGCCCGCTGTTGGTGGCCGAGGAGCCCTGGACGAACTGCTGGTACTGCGGCAGGAACGTCACGCCGCCGAACATCACGAAGCCGACCACCAGCGCCAGCGTCCCGGCGAGGGTGAAGTTGGCGGACCGGAACACCGACAGCGGCATCACCGGCTCGGCGGCCCGCCGCTCCACCAGCACGAACGCGATGAAGGCGGCCACCGTCAGCGCCGCCAGCCCGAGGATCTGCGGCGAGCCCCAGGCGTACTCGGTGCCGCCCCAGCTGGTGATGAGCACCAGGGCGGTGATCCAGGTGGTGAGCAGGGCCGCGCCGGTCCAGTCGATACGGGGCCGGGCCGCGCCGGTGGCGGCGGCGCCGCGCGGCAGCCGGGCCAGGGTGTACCAGCAGACCACCAGGGTGACCAGGCCGAGCGGCAGGTTCACGTAGAACGCCCAGCGCCAGGTGAGGTGGTCGGTGATGAAGCCGCCGACCAGCGGGCCGCCGATCATGGCGACCGGCATCACGGCCATCATCATGCCCTGGTACTTGCCGCGTTCGCGCGGCGGCACGATCTCCGCGATGACGGCGAGCACCCCGACCATCAGCCCGCCGGCGCCCAGTCCCTGGAGCGCCCGGAAGGCGATCAGCTCGGCCATGTTCTGGGCGACGCCGGCCAGCACGGAGGCGAGCAGGAAGATGCCGATCGCGGACAGGAAGGTGATGCGGCGGCCGTAGAGGTCGCCGAGCTTGCCCCACAGCGGGGTGGCGGCGGTGGAGGCGAGCAGATAGCCGGTGGTGACCCAGGCGAGATGGTTCAGCCCGCCGAGGTCCCCGACGATGGTGGGCAGCGCGGGGGCCACGATCATGTTGTCGAGCATCGCCAGCAGCATGGCGATGATCAGACCGCTCATCGTGAGGGTGATCTCACGGGGGGTGAAAACGGGTGGTGCGGGGGTGTCGGGCGGCGCGGCTGAGGCCATGAGGGTGTTCCGTCCAGCTCAATTGTCACTTACCGGTCGGTCAGTAAGTTAGCTGAGGCCGATAGGGTGTGCAACGGATGTTCGGGCAAGGCCGGGTCAAGAAACGGCGGAGGGCGGTAGTCATGACAGGCGCGGGGCGCCGCTCGGGGCAGGACACCAAGGCGCGGATCCAGGAGGTGGCGCTGACCCTGTTCACCGAGCAGGGGTACGAGGCCACCTCGATGCGGGAGATCGCCGAGCGGCTGCACATCACCAAGGCCGCCCTGTACTACCACTTCAAGAACAAAGAGGACATCGTCGTCTCCCTGTTCGGCCGGCAGATGGCCGCGGTGGACGACCTCATCGACTGGGTGGCGGACCAGCCGCCGGGCCCCGGGCTGCCCCGTGAGGTCGTCGAGCGCTGGGTCGCGCTGA
The DNA here is from genome assembly GCF_042731495.1 of Streptomyces sp. NPDC059853. NCBI lineage: Bacteria > Bacillati > Actinomycetota > Actinomycetes > Kitasatosporales > Streptomycetaceae > Streptomyces > Streptomyces sp. NPDC059853. The sequence goes on along the minus strand of NZ_JBHWJL010000015.1, from coordinate 17,770 downwards.
GCTCCGAGCTGGGGGTGCGGCTATTCCGGTTCGCGATGGCCAACCAGCATGTGCTGCGCGAGCTGAAGCCGCGCCGGGAGGGCGCCTTCGAACGGTTCCAGGTGCTGCTGGACGCCATCACCGACCCGGACGCCCCGGTGGCCGAGCAACTGCGCACCCGGGTGGCGCTGCTCAGTGTCCAGATGTGCCTGATGGCCGGGCGGGGCCTGGAGGCCACGGACGACGAGCTGACGGACGCCGCCCGGGCGCTCGCCCTGGAACTGCTCGGCCCGCCGGCCCGCCCGGCGGCCGGAACCGGGGCCGGGGCCGGGGCTGCTGGAACCGGAACCGGGGCCTAGCTCCCGGCCACCACCGGTACGTCCGCCGCGCCCGCCGCCGCGAAGGCGCCGGTGGCCAGCCGGTGCAGCAGCGCGGCCGTCTCCTCGCGGTCGTGGGCGGCGCCGGGGCGTACCAGGTGCGGGGTGGAGTTCAGCAGCCCGAACACGGCGTGCACGGCCGCCCGCGCCGCCCGCTCCGCCAGCCCCGGATACACCTCGCGGACGACCTCCACCCACAGTTCCACGTACTGCCGCTGCAACTGGCGCACCTGTTTGCGGTCGGCCTCCGGCACCCGGTTCAGCTCGCGGTCGTGCAGGATGATCAGCGCCCGGTCGTCCAGGGCGAAGTCGATGTGCCCGCCGATCAGCGCGTCCAGCGCGTCGGCCGGGGCGAGCCCCGCCGCCCTGGCCTCGGCGACCCGCTGCCGCCCGCCGTCCCGCAGCCGGCTGCTGATGCCCACCAGCAGTTCGGTGAGCATCGCCTCCTTGCCCGCGAAGTGCCGGTACAGCGCCGGTCCGCTGATGCCGACCGCCGCTCCTATCTGATCGACCCCGATGCCGAGAAAGCCGTGCTCGGCGAAGAGCCGGGACGCCTCGCGCAGGATCTGTTCTCTGCGGGTGCCGGCATGCGTGTTCATGAACCGATTGTAGACAGCCCGGTTAGCGAGCGTTAACCTGACGCTCGGCACACCATTCCGCACAGCTGGTAAGGGAGGCCGAGTGAACGTCCGGCAGGCCCAGGCCCCGGTGCTCCGCAGCGCCGCCGACCCCGCCTCGGCGGCGTACCGCGCCAACGAGGCCGCCCACCGGGAGCTGGCCGCCCGGCTGCGCGAGAAGCTCGCCGCCGCCCGGCTCGGCGGCGGCGAACGCGCCCGCGCCCGGCACACCGCGCGCGGCAAGCTGCTGCCGCGCGACCGCGTCGACGCGCTCCTGGACCCCGGATCGCCGTTCCTGGAACTGGCCCCGCTCGCCGCCGACGGCATGTACGACGGCCAGGCCCCGGCCGCCGGGGTGATCGCCGGCATCGGCCGGGTCGGCGGGCGGCAGACCGTTATCGTCGCCAACGACGCCACCGTCAAGGGCGGCGCGTACTTCCCGATGACCGTGAAGAAGCATCTGCGGGCCCAGGAGATCGCCCTGGAGAACCGGCTGCCCTGTCTGTACCTGGTCGACTCCGGCGGCGCGTTCCTGCCACTCCAGGACGAGGTCTTCCCCGACCGCGACCACTTCGGCCGGATCTTCTACCACCAGGCCCGGCTCTCCGCCGCCGGCGTCCCGCAGATCGCGGCCGTCCTCGGCTCCTGCACCGCGGGCGGCGCCTATGTGCCCGCCATGAGCGACGAGGCCGTCATCGTCCGCGACCAGGGCACCATCTTCCTCGGCGGCCCGCCGCTGGTGAAGGCCGCCACCGGCGAGGTCGTCACCGCCGAGGAACTGGGCGGCGGCGACGTCCACACCAGGACCTCCGGCGTCACCGACCACCTCGCCGACAACGACGCCCACGCGCTGCGCATCGTCCGCGACATCGTCGCCACCCTGCCCGCCGCGCCTGCCCCGCCCTGGGAGGTCACCGCACCCGAGCCGCCCGCCGTCGACGAGGCGGGCCTGTACGGCGTGGTGCCCACCGACCCCCGGATCCCCTACGACGTGCGCGAGGTCATCGCCCGGCTGGTGGACGGCTCCCGCTTCCACGAGTTCAAGGAGCGCTACGGGCCCACCCTGGTCACCGGGTTCGCCCGCATCCACGGTCACCCGGTCGGCGTCATCGCCAACAACGGCATCCTGTTCTCCGAGTCCGCCCAGAAGGGCGCCCACTTCATCGAGCTGTGCGACCAGCGCGGCATCCCGCTGCTCTTCCTCCAGAACGTCTCCGGCTTCATGGTCGGCCGCGCCTACGAGGCGGGCGGCATCGCCAAGCACGGCGCCAAGATGGTCACCGCCGTCTCCTGCGCCCGTGTCCCCAAGCTCACCGTCGTCATCGGCGGCAGCTACGGCGCCGGCAACTACTCGATGTGCGGCCGGGCCTACAGCCCCCGGTTCCTGTGGATGTGGCCCGGCGCCAAGATCTCCGTGATGGGCGGCGAACAGGCCGCCTCCGTGCTGGCCACCGTCAAGCGCGACCAGCTCGCGGCCCGGGGCGAGGAGTGGCCGGCCGCCGAGGAGGAGGCGTTCAAGGAGCCCATCAGGGCCGGCTACGAGGCCCAGGGCAACGCCTACTACGCCACCGCCCGGCTCTGGGACGACGGGGTCATCGACCCGCTCCAGACCCGTACGGTCCTCGGTCTCGCGCTCACCGTGTGCGCGGGCGCGCCGCTGGGCGAACCCGGCTACGGCGTCTTCCGGATGTGAGGGAGGAGCAGCAGTGAACGCGCTGATGGACAGTGTGCTCGTCGCCAACCGGGGCGAGATCGCGGTACGGATCATCCGCACCCTGCGCCGGCTCGGCATCCGCGCCGTCGCCGTGTACAGCGACGCGGACGCCGGCGCGCGGCACGTGCGCGAGGCGGACGCGGCGGTACGGATCGGGCCCGCGCCGGCCGCCGACAGCTATCTGTCGGTGGAGGCGCTGCTGAACGCCGCCCGCCGCACCGGCGCCCAGGCGGTGCACCCCGGCTACGGGTTCCTCGCCGAGAACGCCGCCTTCGCCCGCGCGGTGACCGGCGCGGGACTCGTCTTCGTCGGCCCGCCCGCCGACGCCATCGCGCTGATGGGCGACAAGATCCGCGCCAAGGAGACGGTGGCGGCGGCCGGGGTCCCGGTGGTCCCGGGCGCCTCCGGCACCGAACTGGCCGCCGAGGCCCGCAAGCTGGGCATGCCGGTGCTGCTCAAGCCCTCGGCGGGCGGCGGCGGCAAGGGCATGCGGCTGGTGCGCGAGGAGGCCGCCCTGGAGGAGGAGATCGCCGCCGCCCGGCGGCAGGCGCTGGCCGCCTTCGGCGACGACACCCTGCTGGTGGAGCGGTGGATCGAGGCGCCCCGGCACATCGAGATCCAGGTGCTCGCCGACGGCCACGGCACCGTCCTCCACCTGGGGGAGCGCGAATGCTCCCTCCAGCGCCGGCACCAGAAGATCGTCGAGGAGGCGCCCAGCCCGCTGCTGGACGCCGCCACCCGGGCCGCGATGGGCGAGGCCGCCGTCGCCGCCGCCCGCTCCTGCGGCTACCGGGGCGCCGGCACCGTGGAGTTCATCGTCCCCGGCGCCGACCCGGGCGCGTACTGCTTCATGGAGATGAACACCCGCCTCCAGGTCGAACACCCCGTCACCGAACTCGTCACCGGCCTCGACCTGGTGGAGTGGCAGCTGCGGATCGCCGCGGGCCAGCCGCTGCCGCTGCGCCAGGACGCGGTCACGCTGACCGGGCACGCCGTGGAGGCCCGGCTGTGCGCGGAGAGCGCGCGGGTCGCGGAGGACGGCTCCCGGGTGGACTTCCTGCCCTCGGCCGGCCGGGTCCGGCTGCTGCGCGAGCCCGCGGGGGAGGGGGTACGGGTCGACTCCGGGCTGTCGGGCGGCGCCGGGGGCGACGAGGTGGGCACCGCGTACGACCCGATGCTCGCCAAGATCGTCGCGTACGGCCCCGACCGGCCCACCGCGCTGCGCCGGCTGCGCGCGGCGCTGGGGGAGACGGTGGTGCTGGGGGTGGACACCAACGCCGGGTTCCTGCGCCGGCTGCTGGCCCACGAGCGGGTCGCGGCCGGGGAACTGGACACCGGTCTGGTGGACGCTGCGGCCCCGGAGCTGGTGCCCCGGCACGTGCCGGACGAGGTGTACGCGGCGGCGGCGCTGCTGCGGCACTCCGCGCTGGAGCCGGCCGCCGACCCGGGCACCGGCTGGATCGACCCGTTCGCGGTGCCCTCGGGGTGGCGGCTCGGCGACGCGCCGGCCTGGACCGCGCACCCGCTGCGGGTCCCGGGGCGGGAGGCCGTCACCGTCCGGGTACGGCCCGGCGAGGTACGGATCGGGGACGGCGACCCGGTGCCCGCCCGGCTGCTCACCGGCGGCGGGGACGGGGACGTCCACCTGGAGTACGCGGGGTACACGTATCACTTCGCGTGGGCGCCGGAGCCTCCCGACGGCCTGTGGCTGGGCCGGGACGGCGACACCTGGCAGCTGCGCACCCACGACCCCCTCGCCGGGGCCGGCGGTGCCGCCGCCGAGACCGGCACCGACACCCTCACCGCGCCCATGCCCGGCACCGTCACCGTGGTCAAGGCCGCCGTCGGGGACCGGGTCACCGCCGGACAGAGCCTGCTGGTGGTCGAGGCCATGAAGATGGAGCACCTGATCACCGCCCCGCACGCCGGCACCGTCACCGCCCTCGACGTCACCCCCGGCACCACCGTCGCCATGGACCAGGTGCTGGCCCAGGTCGCCGCCCACCAGGACGAGGAGACCCCGTGACCGGCGCACTCCCCATGCCCTTCCCCGACGACACGCTGCCGCGCCGGATCCGCATCCACGAGGTGGGCCCGCGCGACGGACTGCAGAACGAGCCGTCCCGGGTACCCGTCGACGTCAAGGCGGAGTTCATCCACCGGCTGGCCGACGCCGGGCTCACCACCATCGAGGCCACCAGCTTCGTCCGCCCCGACCTGGTCCCCCAGCTCGCCGACGCCGCCGAGCTGATGCCGCTGCTCGGCGACCTCGGCGAGCGCGGGGTGCGGCTGCCGGTCCTGGTCCCCAACGAACGCGGCCTGGAGCGGGCCCTCGCCCTCGGCGTCCGCGAGGTCGCCGTGTTCGCCAGCGTCACCGAGTCCTTCGCCCGGGCCAACCTCAACCGCACCGTGGAGGAGAGCCTCACCCTGTTCGAGCCGGTGGTGAGCCGCGCGCTGCGCGCCGAGGTCCCGGTGCGCGGCTACCTCTCCATGTGCTTCGGCGACCCCTGGGAGGGCCGGGTCCCCCCAGCCCAGGTGGTCCGGGTCGCCCTGCGGCTGCTGGAACTCGGCTGCGCCGAGCTCAGCCTCGGCGACACCATCGGGGTGGCCACCCCGGGCCATGTGGCCGCCCTGCTCACCGCGCTGAACGACGCCGGGGTCCCGGCGGCGCGGCTGGCCGTCCACTTCCACGACACCTACGGCCAGGCCCTGTCCAACACCCTCACCGCCCTGCGGCACGGCGTCACCACCGTCGACGCCTCCGCCGGCGGGCTCGGCGGCTGCCCGTTCGCCCAGAGCGCCACGGGCAACCTGGCCACCGAGGACCTGCTGTGGATGCTCCAGGGCCTGGGCATCGACACCGGCGTCGACCTGCGGCGGCTCGCCGCCACCAGTGACTGGCTGGCCGCACACCTCGGCCGGCCCAGCCCGTCGCGCACCGTCCGCGCGCTCTCCCACAAGGAGTCCTGACCCATGGCACTGGACCACCGTCTGACCCCCGAGCACGAGGAACTGCGCCGCACCGTGGAGGCGTTCGCCCACGACGTGGTCGCCCCGCGCATCGGCGCCTACTACGAGCGGCACGCCTTCCCCTACGACATCGTGCGCGAGATGGCCGCCATGGGCCTGTTCGGGCTGCCGTTCCCGGAGGAGTACGGCGGCATGGGCGGTGACTACCTGGCGCTGTGCCTGGCCCTGGAGGAACTGGCCCGGGTGGACTCCTCGGTGGCCATCACCCTGGAGGCGGGCGTCTCGCTCGGCGCGATGCCGCTGTACCGGTACGGCACCGAGGAGCAGAAGCGGGAGTGGCTGCCGAAGCTCTGCTCCGGCGAGATGCTGGGCGCCTTCGGGCTGACGGAGCCGGGCTTCGGCTCCGACGCGGGGGGCACCCGTACCACTGCGGTGCGGGACGGGGACAGCTGGGTGATCAACGGCACCAAGTGCTTCATCACCAACTCCGGCACCGACATCACCGGCCTGGTCACCGTCACCGCCGTCACCGGCCGCACCGAGGACGGCGCTCCGCTGATCTCCACCATCATCGTCCCCTCCGGCACCCCCGGATTCACCGTCGCCGCCCCGTACTCCAAGGTCGGCTGGAACGCCTCCGACACCCGCGAACTGTCCTTCAGCGACGTCCGGGTGCCCGCCGCCAACCTGCTGGGCGAGGAGGGACGCGGCTACGCCCAGTTCCTGCGGATCCTGGACGAGGGCCGGATCGCGATCTCGGCGCTGGCCACCGGGCTCGCGCAGGGCTGCGTGGACGAGTCGGTGCGCTACGCCGGGGAACGGGAGGCGTTCGGCCGCCCCATCGGCGCCAACCAGGCCATCCAGTTCAAGCTCGCCGACATGGAGATGCGCGCCCACACCGCCCGGGTGGCGTGGCGGGACGCCGCCTCCCGGCTGCTGGCGGGCGAGCCGTTCAAGAAGGAGGCGGCGATGGCCAAGCTGTACTCCTCCGACGTGGCGGTGACCAACGCCCGCGAGGCCACCCAGATCCACGGCGGCTACGGCTTCATGAACGAGTACCCGGTGGCCCGCATGTGGCGGGACAGCAAGATCCTGGAGATCGGCGAGGGCACCAGCGAGGTCCAGCGCATGCTCATCGCCCGCGAACTCGGCCTGGGACGCGCGTAGCGGACGGGCGGCGACGCCCCGGAACGGCCGGTTCCGGGGCGCGCGTGCGGCGGTCATATGCGGGCCGCCGGTGTCCGGATCCGGTCACCGCGGCGGCTGACCGAGGGCGGAATTTTGCGTTCGCGGGCTGCTGGCACAATCTGGAGGCATGGCTGAGATCACCCAGCGAGCCGGGAACTGGTATTTCGACGGCTCGGTGCTGCGCATCGTCCCCGGGCACGGGAAGGGGGTGCATGCGCTGCGGACCGCCCTCGGGGAGCTGACCGTGCCGCTGGAGGCGGTGGCGGGCGTCTCCTTCGAACCGGGGCGCAAGCACGACAGGCTGCGGCTGAGCCTGCGGGAGGGCGCGGACCCGCTCACCCAGGCGACCGGCGGCAAGCTGCCGGCGGCGGCCGACCCGTATCTGCTGGAGGTGCCGCACGAGCGGGCGGACGCCGCCAGGGAACTGGCGGCCGAGATCCGGGCGGCGCTGGAGACGGAGCGGGTGCCCGCCACCCCGACCGACCACTATCTGCTCCCGGGGCCGGAGACGCCGATCACGCTGCACGCCTCGGACGGTGAGGCCACCTTCGACGGGCAGCGGATCCGCATCGACTGGGGCTGGGGCGCGGACGACATCAAGAAGAACAGCGGCGCCCGGGTCATCGCGCTCGGCGACCTGGCCTCGGTCGAGTGGGCGCCGCCGCGCATAGAGAACGGCTTCGTCCGGCTGCATCCCAAGGGCGCGCACTCCACCTCCAAGCCGGCCCACGACCCGAACTGCGTGGTCATGTGGGGCTGGCGCGAGGTGAAGGACGTCACCGAGTCGGCGCTGTTCGTGGCGGCCCTCACCGCCGCGCTGCCGCACCCCTCGACGGCCGAGGGCACCGCCGCCGTGGTCCCGCCCGCCGTGGCCGAGCCGCTGCCGCCGGTGGCGGACGGCGACACCGGCAGCGCGCAGGACGCCGTGCTGCGGCGGCTGTGGGAGCTGGGCGAGCTGCACGACACCGGGGTGCTGACCGACGAGGAGTTCGGCGCCGCGAAGAAGGCGCTGCTGAACCGGCTCTGACGGGCTCGGGCCCCGGGCCCGGGGCCGCGCTAGCCGCTGACGCCCTCCGGCTGCGGTCCGGAGGCCGGTTCCTTGCCGGCCTGCTCGCTCCCGGCCCGCCCGGCCGTGGCCTGCCCCTCGGCGGCGAGGTCCCGCGCGGCCTCCTGCTGCGCGCTCACCACCTCCGCGGCGTCGGCGGGACGGGCGGCCTCCAGGGCCGCGCGCAGCACGTCGGGGTCGGCGTCCGGGTCGGTGGTGATGACGGAGACCCGCAGCCCGTCCACGATCCGGTGGAACTCGGTGATGCCCGCCGCCTTGTGGGCGCTGATCTCCGTGTCGGCGGCGCCCGGCTCGGCCCGTTCCACCCGCAGTTCGATCGTCGAGCCGGAGCCCGAGGCGGAGACGTAGGTGACGCCCCAGCCGCCCTCGCCGACCGGTCCGGCCGACTCCGGCTCCAGGGTGTGGCCGGGGATCTCGGTCAGCTGGATCAGCCCGGGGTCGACCCCGGGGAAGACGGTGTCCGCGCCGGTCTCGGCCGGGGACTCCGCCGGTGGCGGCTGGGCGGGGGAGGAGGACGCCGGGGGCGTGCCGGACTCCTCGGACACCTCGGCGGCGGGCTCGGCCGGGCTCGGGGAGCCGCAGGAGGCCAGTGGCAGGGCGAGCACCGGCAGCAGCAGGACGGCCGCCGGCAGGCGGCGGACGGAGCGCGTGGCGATCATGTCCGCATTCTCCGCCCGCCGGCCGCCCAGGCGTGCTATTCCGCCGTGTCCACGCCGAAGATCTCCGCCATGTCGTCCAGTACCTGGTGCGCTCCCTGGAGGGAGACCGAGGTCATCCAGATCGCGTCCTCCACCTCGTGGACGTTCCCGGCGGCGACCGCGCCGAGCCGCTGCCACAGCGGGTTCGCCAGGAAGCGTTCCTTGCGCTCCTCGCCGCCCGCGTAAGTGGTGTAGAAGATCACATCGGCGTCGGCCAGCTCGATCTGCTCCTCGCTGATCTCGATGCTGAACTCCTCGGGATCGCGCTGGTTCTCCGGCCGGGCGAGGCCCATGTCGGCCAGGATGATGCCGGAGAAGGTGTGCGGCAGATAGATCCGGGTGGGGCCGTCCAGGAAGCGGACGACGGAGACGGTCGGGTCGCCGTGCGCGGCGTTCACGGCCTCGCCGATCGCCGCCGCCCGTGTCTCGTACGCGGACAACTGCCCGGCCGCCGCGTCCTCCTCGCCGAGGACCTCGCCGAGCAGGGTGATGTTGTCCTTCCAGGTCGGCCCGGTGGTGGCGACGAAGACGGTGGGCGCGATCTGCGACAGCGTCTCGTACAGCTCGTCGTGGCGCACGGTGGCCGAGACGATCAGGTCGGGCTCCAGCCGCATGATCTCTTCGAGGTTGGGGCTCTCCAGCGGGCCGACGTCCACGGTGTCGGCGACCGCGTCCCCCAGGTACGCGGGGAAGCCGTCCAGGTTCCGGTAGCCGCCGACGCCGCCGACCAGCGGGCCGTCCAGTGCCACGACCGCCTCGACCAGGCTGTTGTCCAGGGCCACGATCCGCTGCGGCTTGGCCGGGATCTCGGTGTCGCCCTTGTCGTGGGCCACGGTGCGCGGGAACGCGCCGTCCGCGGCGGCGCCGGGCGAGGACGCCGCGTCGTCCGACGGACTGCCGGAGCTGTCGGACCCGCAGCCGGCCAGTCCGGCCGCCAGCGCGGTCATCAGCGCGAACGCGCCGACGCGGTGGCGCCAGCGGCGCCGGAGGAGGGTGGTCACGGAACTCTCTTTTCCATTAGGTAAGGCTTGCCTTGGTAAAGGCTGTGTGAGCATAGCCAGCGGCCGGTGTCCCGGGGAAGACGGGGGTGGGGGAAATGCGTAGGTCAGGTCTGCCTTACCTTGTGGACGTGTCCGACACCCCAGCCGCCGCCACCCAGGCGCCACCGGCCCAGGCCCCGCCACCGCCCGCGAGGCGCGGCGCCGCCCGTACCGTCGCGCTCACCGTGCTGGTGCTCGCGCTGGTCGTCGCCGTGTTCGCCTCCCTGGCCGTCGGCAGCAAGTCCATCGCCCTCGGCGACGTGTTCGCCGCGCTCGGCGGCAGCCGCGAGGGCGACGCCGTGGTCGTCCGCGACCTGCGGGTACCGCGTACGGTGCTCGGCCTGCTGGTCGGCCTCGCGCTCGGCGCCGCGGGCGCGATCGCCCAGGACATCACCCGCAACCCGCTGGGCGACCCCGGGCTCATCGGGGTCAGCGCCGGAGCGGCCTTCGCCGTCGCCGCCGGCATCGGGCTGTTCTCCCTCACCCACTCCTACCAGTACATCTGGTTCGCCTTCCTCGGCGGCGCCCTCGCCGGACTCCTCGCCTACACCGTCGGCGGCACCGGATACGGCGGCGCCACCCCGGCCAAACTCGCCCTCGCCGGCGCCGCCGTCACCCTCTTCCTGGGCTCCTTCACCAGCGCCCTGGTCCTGCTCGACGTCAACACCCTGGACCAGTACCGCTCCTGGGCGGTCGGCTCGCTCGCCGGCCGCGACGCCGACCTCGGCCCCCAGCTCGCCCCGTTCGTCCTCGCCGGACTGGTCCTCGCGCTCGCCCTCAGCGGCCGGCTCAACGCCCTCGCCCTCGGCGACGACCTGGCCACCACCCTCGGCGCCAAGGTCCGCACCACCCGCGCCCTGGGCGCCGTGGCCGTCATCGTGCTCACCGGCGCCGCCGTGGCCGCCGCCGGGCCCGTCACCTTCGTCGGCCTCGTCGTCCCGCACCTGGTGCGCGCCGTGACCGGCCCCGACGCCCGCTGGCTGATCCCCTGCTCCGCGCTCGGCGGCGGCGTCCTGCTGCTGGCCGCCGACGTCATCGGACGCGTGGTGGCCCGGCCCGGCGAACTGGAGGCGGGCGTCGTCACCGCCGTCATCGGCGCCCCCTTCCTGGCCGTCATGGTCAAGCGCGGCAAGCTCAGGGAGCACACCCGATGACCGCCCCCGCCGCCACCCGCCGCCCCCGCCGGCGCGCGCTCACCGCCGAGGCCGGGCCGCTGGGCCTGCGCGTCCCGGCCAGGACCGCCCTCACCTGCGCCGCCCTGCTGGCGGCCGGGTTCGCCGCCTTCCTCGCCTCGGTCGCGCTGGGCACCTACGCCGTCCCGCTGAACGACGTCCTGGGCGCCCTCTTCGGCTACGGCGACGGCGCCGCCGATCTCGTCGTCCACACCCTGCGGCTGCCGCGCGCCCTCACCGCCGTGCTCGCCGGGATCGCCTTCGGGCTGGCCGGCGCCGTCTACCAGGCCGTCACCCGCAATCCGCTGGCCTCCCCCGACCTCATCGGGATCTCCGCCGGAGCCGGCGCGGGCGCGGTGGCCACCATCCTCTTCGGCGGGGTCACCGCCGCCGGGGCCGGCACCTTCGGCGCGGTGCCCTACGGGGCGCTGGGCGGCGCGCTGCTCACCGCCGCCCTCATCTACGCCTTCGCCTTCCGGGGCGGCACCATCACCGGCTACCGCTTCGTCCTGGTGGGCATCGCCGCCGCCGGGGCGCTGGCCGCGCTCACCCGCTGGATGCTGGCCCGCGCCGACATCGACCAGGCGGCCCGCGCCATGGTGTGGCTCACCGGATCCCTCAACGGCCGCAGCTGGTCGCACGTGGAGTGGATCGGGTACGCGCTGCTGATCCTGCTGCCGCTCACCCTCGCGCTGGCCCGGGCGTACCAGCTGCTCCAGTTCGACGACGCCACCGCCCTCAGCCTGGGCATGCGGCTGCAGCGGGCGCGGATCGTGCTGCTGGTCGCCGCCACCTGCCTGGCCGCCGTGGCCACCTCGGTGGCCGGCCCGGTGGCCTTCGTGGCGCTGGGCGCCCCGCAGATCGCCCGGCGGCTGGCCGGCACCGCCGGGGTGCCGCTGGTGACCTCCGGGCTGATGGGCGCCGTCCTGCTGCTCGCCGCCGACCTGGCCGGGCGGCTGGTGCTCGCCCCGACCGAACTGCCGGTCGGCATCGTCACCGGCGCCGTGGGCGCCCCGTACCTGCTGTACTTGCTCGCCCGCTCCAACCGGGCCGGAAGGGGAGGCTGAGATGACCGCCGAGACCGAGACCGAGGCCACCGGGACCGGCACGGAGCACGGGGCCGAGGCCGGGGCCGCCCGGATCGGCGCCGCCGGGCTGCGGCTGGAGTACGGCGATCACGTGGTCGCGCGCGATCTCGACCTGAGCATCCCGGACGGCAAGGTCACGGTGCTGGTCGGCCCCAACGCCTGCGGCAAGTCCACCGCCCTGCGCGCCCTGGCCCGGCTGCTCAAACCCGCCGCCGGCTCCGTCCTGCTGGACGGCGGCGACATCGCCGCGCTCGGCGCCCGCGACGTGGCGCTGCGCCTCGCCCTGCTGCCGCAGTCCCCGGCCGCCCCCGACGGCATCACCGTGCGGGACCTGGTGGCCCGGGGCCGTACCCCGCACCAGCGCTGGTGGCGCCAGTGGTCGGCCGCCGACGAGGAGGCCGTGGACGCGGCGCTGGCCGCCACCGGGGCCACCGCCCTCGCCGAGCGGTCCCTGGACGAGCTGTCCGGCGGCCAGCGGCAGCGGGTGTGGATCGCGATGGCCCTCGCCCAGGACACCGGAGTGCTCCTGCTGGACGAACCCACCACCTATCTGGACCTCGCCCACCAGGTGGACGTCCTGGAACTGGTCGCCCGGCTGAACCGCGAGCGCGGCCGCACCGTGGTGATGGTGCTGCACGAGCTGAATCTCGCCTGCCGCTACGCCGATCATGTGATCGCCATGCGGGACGGCACGGTCGCGGCGGCCGGACCGCCCGCCGAGGTGATCACGCCGGAGCTGGTGCGGGAGGTGTTCGGGCTGCGGGCCGCCGTCATCACCTGTCCGGTGGCCGGAACCCCGCTGGTCATACCGGAGCTGGACGCCCGCAGCGCGCCGTAACGGATGAGAAACGCCACCTCCCTGCCCGATATCGGGCAGATTTGTTGCGGAAACCGTCCTTGATCCGCACTATCGAGAGGTGCTCGAACGTCGGACCTCCCACGAGGAGCTCGTGGACCACCTGGTGCGCAGCACGCCGCTCGCCCGGGGCGAGGCCGCGCGTGTCGTCCTCGACGTGCTGGCGTACTTCGACGAGACCATCGAGGAGTACACCCGCCGCCGCCACCGCGAACTGCAGGGGCGGGGACTGACCAATCCGGTGATCTTCGCGCGGATCGCCGAGGAGCTGACCCATCGCGCGGTGGCCCCGCCGCGACTGTCGGTACGGCAGCTGCGGCGGATCGTGTACGGCTGAGCGCCGTCCACCGAGTGCGCACTGCGGCCCGCAACAGGAACCAACCCAGCCAGGAGGACACCCCTTATGTGTGGAATCGTCGGATATATCGGGAAGCGGGATGTCGCACCCCTCCTCCTGGAGGGCCTCCAGCGCCTGGAGTACCGCGGCTACGACTCGGCCGGTATCGCCATCCACAGCAGTGGCAAGGGCGGTGGCCTGAAGACGGTCAAGAACAAGGGCCGGGTCCGCGACCTGGAGGCCAAGGTCCCCGCCCGCTTCACCGGCACCACCGGCATCGCCCACACCCGCTGGGCCACCCACGGCGCCCCCAACGACATCAACGCGCACCCGCACACCGACGCCGCGCAGCGGGTCGCCGTCGTCCACAACGGCATCATCGACAACTCCGGCGAACTGCGCGCCAAGCTCACCGCCGACGGCGTCGAACTGGTCTCCGACACCGACACCGAGGTGCTGGCCCACCTCATCGCCCGCGCCCCGTCGCAGACCCTGGAGGAGAAGGTCCGCGAGGCGCTGCGGCACATCGAGGGCACCTACGGCATCGCCGTGCTGCACGCCGACTTCCCCGACCGCATCGTGGTCGCCCGCAACGGCTCCCCCGTGGTGCTGGGCATCGGCGAGAAGGAGATGTTCGTCGCCTCCGACGTGGCGGCGCTCATCAGCCACACCCGCCAGGTGATCACGCTGGACGACGGCGAGATGGCCACCCTCAAGGCGGACGACTACCGCACCTACACCACCGACGGCTCCCGCACCGCCGCCTCGCCCACCACCGTCGAGTGGGAGGCCGAGAGCTACGACATGGGCGGCCACGACACCTACATGCACAAGGAGATCGCCGAGCAGGCCGAGGCCGTGGACCGGGTGCTGCGCGGCCGGATCGACGACCGGTTCGCGACGGTGCGGCTCGGCGGCCTCAATCTGGACGCCCGCGAGGCGCGCACCATGCGCCGGGTGAAGATCCTGGGCTGCGGCTCCGCCTACCACGCCGGGCAGATCGGCGCCCAGCTGATCGAGGAGCTGGCCCGGATCCCGGCCGATGCCGAGCCGGCCAGCGAGTTCCGCTACCGGAACGCGGTCGTCGATCCCGACACCCTGTACATCGCGGTCAGCCAGTCCGGTGAGACATACGACACACTCGCCGCCGTGCAGGAGCTGAAGCGCAAGGGCGCACGGGTGCTCGGTGTGGTGAACGTGGTCGGCTCGGCCATCGCACGCGAGACCGACGGCGGGGTGTACGTGCACGCCGGGCCCGAGGTGTGCGTGGTGTCCACCAAGTGCTTCACCAACACGGCGGTCGCCTTCGCGCTGCTCGCCCTCCACCTGGGCCGGATCCGGGACCTGTCGGTCTCGGACGGCAAGCGGATCATCGAGGGCCTGCGCAAGCTGCCGGCCCAGATCGCCGAGATCCTCGCCGACGAGCAGCGCATCGCCAAGCTGGCGGCCGACTTCGCCGACGCCAAGAGCATGATGTTCGTCGGGCGGGTGCGCGGCTACCCGGTCGCCAAGGAGGCGTCGCTCAAGCTCAAGGAGGTCTCCTACATCCACGCCGAGGCGTACCCGGCCTCCGAGCTGAAGCACGGCCCGCTGGCGCTGATCGAGCCCGCCACCCCGACCGTGGCGATCATCCCGGACGACGACCTGCTGGAGAAGAACCGCGCCACGCTGGAGGAGATCAAGGCCCGCAGCGGGCGGATCCTGGCGGTGGCGCACAGCGAGCAGGAGAAGGCCGACGACACGATCGTGGTGCCGCGCAACGAGCCCGAGCTGGACCCGGTGCTGATGGGCATCCCGCTCCAGCTGCTGGCGTACCACACGGCCCTGGCGCTGGGCCGGGACATCGACAAGCCGCGCAACCTGGCGAAGTCCGTCACCGTGGAGTGACCGGGTGACGGCGTGACCGGGTGACCGGCCGGCCCGCGTGCGCCGCCGCGCGCACAGAGCGGCGGCCCCCGGAGAGGGTGCGTGCCACCATACGCACCCCCGGGGGCCGCCATCTCGCGCCGGCGTCGCCCATTACGCCGGCGTGGGGGACAGCCGCCGCCGGGTCCGTCACCTCCCGGCGGCAGCCCGAGGTCCTTGCTCCCTGTATGCCCCTCACAAGCGCACAATCCACCCGGCCGGGGCCAGTAATTTGCGGAAACGTCCCGGCGCTCCGGGGGCGGGGTGCGCCGGGGCACGACGCGGCGCCGGAGCGGGCCGCGCGCCACCGCGACCGGTCCCGGGACGGGACGCCGGTGGCGACCGGCGGGGGCCGGGTCCGGTGGCGGCCGTCAGGGGATGACGATGACCGGGCGGCGCGCCCGGCGGGCCAGGCGGCCCGACACGGAGCCGAACAGCCGCCCCAGCAGCCCCTGGGTGGTGCCCACGACGATGGCGTTCGCCTCGTACTCCTGGCCCACCTCCTCCAGCTCGTGGCAGATGTCGCCGCCACGCTCCAGGAGGACCCAGGGGAGGTCGGTCAGCAGGTCGGAGCAGGCCAGCTCCAGACCGAGGACCTCGGTGCGGTGATCGGGGATGTCCACCAGGGCGGGTGGTTCGCAGCCCGCCCAGACGGTGGTCGGCAGCCGGTTCGCCACATGAACGATGATCAGCCCGGAGCCGGCGCGGTGGGCCATGCCAATGGCGTATGCGAGAGCACGCTCACTGGTGGTCGAACCGTCGAATCCGACTACGACACCATGCTGAAATGCCGGGTCGTGGGAGTAGCGCTCGTCGTCGGCGGACGCGGGGGTGGACGACGGATCGGCGAGACGCTTGCGATCCGTGGGTTCTGGGAGCTCGTATCCAGCCATCAGTGCCTCGGCGGGCGGTCAGCGAGGAAACCTCGTGAGCACGGCAGGGACGGGTGTGGGACACGGAAGGGCCCACGTCAAGGCTGTTTCCTCAGCCACAAGCCCACCTCCAGAGTACGACGTACATTGCTGGTTCCCGCTGACGCCGTTGTCAACCCCGCGAACCGTGACCGAGCAGCATGCCCCACGGGGAAGCGGGGCGCAATGGCCGCCGCGCTCTTGTGTGCGACCGATGCCGGAGCGTAACGATACGGTGTCTGCGACGTTGCCGGCGACCCGCCGGGACGTCCCATCACTGGCCGGGGGTCTTGTTGACGACTTTTATTTTCAGCCAACTTCCCCACTACTGAAACACCTTGCCCACCCGCCCCGCCCGCCCCACGGTCCCACGGGGAAACGGCGAGGCACCGGGGCCACCGGCCACCGGCGCCGCGGAGCACGACGAGAAGGCGCACTTCCCCCAACTCCTCGTACGTGTAACGCTTCCTGATCGACTGCTTCGCGCCACGTTGCCATGTCGATTTAGCGCCGAGTGATGAACTTGTCCCGCCGACCTCATCCGACACAGTAGATTCGATCTTGGCAATCACGTCGGGGGAAACGTGCAGGACCGAGAGGATGCGACGACCGAGGGAACTGAGGAGCATGAGCCAGGACCCAACGCACGGCCCCGAGCCCGCCGTCAAGCTCGCTGCCCGGCGCCGCCGCGAGATCGTCGCGGTGTTGCTGTTCAGCGGCAGCCCCATGTTCGAAAGTTCCATCCCGCTCTCCGTCTTCGGCGTCGACCGACAGGACGCCGGAGTCCCGCGCTACCGCCTGCTGGCCTGCGCCGGGGAGGAGGGGCCGCTGCGCACCACCGGCGGACTGGAACTGCGCGCGCCCTACGGCCTGGGAGCCATCTCCCGTGCCGGAACCGTCATCGTCCCCGCCTGGCGGTCCATCACCGGCCCGCCGCCCGCCGCCGCGCTCGCCGCGCTGCGCCGGGCGCACAGTGAGGGCGCCCGTATCGTCGGGTTGTGCACCGGCGCGTTCGCGCTCGGCGCGGCCGGTCTGCTGGACGGCAGACCGGCGACGACCCACTGGATGTACGCCCCCACGCTGGCCAAGCGGTATCCGTCGGTCCACGTGGACCCCCGGGAGCTGTTCGTCGACGACGGTGACATCCTCACCTCCGCCGGCACCGCCGCGGGGATCGATCTGTGCCTGCACATCGTCCGCATGGACCACGGCCCCGAAGCGGCGGCGGCCCTGGCCAGACGGCTGGTGCTGCCCACGAGGAGAGGGGGGAACGGCAACGGCGCCGACGGCGGTCAGCCGCGGCACCTGGACCGGTCTTTACCGGAGGACATCGGCGCCGACCCGCTGGCCGAAGTGGTGGCCTGGGCGCTGGAGCACCTCCACGAACAGTTCGACGTGGAGACGCTGGCGGCGCGTGCCTACATGAGCCGCCGCACCTTCGACCGGCGTTTCCGTGCCCTCACTGGGAGCGCTCCCCTCCAGTGGCTGATCACGCAGCGGGTCCTCCAGGCCCAGCGGCTGCTGGAGGTCTCCGACTACTCGGTGGACGAGGTGGCGGGCCGCTGCGGGTTCCGCTCCCCGGTCGCCCTGCGCGGGCACTTCCGGCGGCAGCTGGGGGCCTCCCCGGCGGCCTACCGGGCCGCGTACCGGGCCCGCCAGCAGGAGTCGGCGGCCGGCCGCGCCAAGCCGGTGACCGACGGATTCTCGCCCCGGGTGCCCGGCCAGCGGGGCCGCCCGGTGGCCTGAGCGCCGCAGGGCCGGGGGGGCCCCCCCCCCCCCGGGGGGCCCCGGGGCCCCCCACGGCCCGGGGGCCGGTCAGTCCTCGGCGGACGCCGACACCGACGGCGGTGCC
>NZ_JBHWJL010000014.1:19493-38444 GCF_042731495.1 Streptomyces sp. NPDC059853 | reverse complement strand
GGCGAGGACGGCGCGGGCGCCGCGGGCGCGGAGTTCGCCCGCGGCCTTGACGGCGTCGCCGACGGTGGTGAGGGGGTGTCCGACGGCTTCGGCGAGTTCCTGGGCGTTGGGTTTGATGACGTCGGGGGCTTCGCGCAGGGCGGCCAGCAGGGCGGGGCCGGAGGTGTCGAGGGCGATGCGGGCGCCGGCCCGGTGGGTGCGGGCGACGAGTTCGGCGTACCAGTCGGCGCCGAGGCCGCGGGGCAGGCTGCCGCAGCAGACGGTCCAGGTGGCGCGGGCGGCGTGGACGCGGGCGGTTTCCAGGAGGGTTTCGGTCTCGGTGGCGCTGAGGTGGGGTCCGGCGGCGTTGAGTTTGGTGAGGGTGCCGTCGGGTTCGGCGATGGAGACGTTGACGCGGGTGGAGCCGGTGACGGGGACGCCGGCGACGTGGACGCCGAGTCCGGTGAGGAGGTCGGCCAGGAGGGCGCCCTCGGGGCCGCCGAGGGGGAGGACGGCGGTGGTGGGGAGGCCGGCGGCGGCGACGGCGCGGGAGACGTTGACGCCTTTGCCGCCGGGGTCGACGCGGTCGGCACCGGCGCGCAGGACGGTGCCGCGTTCCAGGGCGGGGATCTCGTAGGTGCGGTCGAGGCTGGGGTTGGGGGTGATGGTGAGGATCATGCGCGGATCACCTCGGTGCCGCTGTCCTCGATGGCGCGGGCGGCGTCGGGGCTGAGGCCGGTGTCGGTGATGAGGAGGTCGATCTGGTCGAGGGTGCCGAAGCGGGCGAAGTGTTCCTCGCCGTGTTTGCGGGAGTCGGCGAGCAGGACGACGCGGCGGGCGGCGGTGATGAGGGCGCGTTTGACGGCGGCTTCGGCGAGGTCGACGGTGGTGAGTCCGGTGGTGGTGCCGAAGCCGTTGGTGGCGAGGAAGAGGACGTCGGCGGTGATCTCGCCGTAGGTGCGCAGGGCCCAGGCGTCGACGGCGGCGCGGGTGCGGTGCCTGAGGCGTCCGCCGACGATGTGGAGTTCGAGGCCGGGGTGGTCGGCGAGGCGGGTGGCGAGCGGCAGGGCGTGGGTGACGACGGTGAGGGCGGCGTCCGGGGGGAGGGCGGCGGCGAGCGCGGCGGTGGTGGTCCCGGCGTCGAGGATGACGCTGCCGTCCTGGGGGAGGTGGTCGAGGGCGGCGGCGGCGATGCGTTCCTTCTCGGCGACGGCGGTGGTCTCGCGTTCGCTGAGGTCGGGTTCGAAGTCGAGGCGGCCGACGGGGATGGCGCCGCCGTGGACGCGGCGCAGCAGGCCGGCGCGGCCGAGGGTGTTCAGGTCGCGGCGGATGGTTTCCGCGGTGACCTGGAAGGTGTCGGCGAGCGCGAGGACCTCGACCCGGCCCTTCTCGCGGGCCAGGCGGAGGATGGCTTGTTGCCGCTCCGGTGCGTACATCTGTGTTTGCGTCCGTTCTACGCCCGAACATGTGGTTTGGGCGCCAGATTACGACCGTGCTGCCAGAAAGTAAACACATCCGGAAACCACCGCACAGACGAACGGGCCCCGCAGCGATCGCTGCGGGGCCCGTTCCTGTGGGGTCGGGCGGCGGGGAGCCGGGCCGGATCAGTGCGCCAGCACCGGTACCGGCCGGTCCTCCTCCTCGCCCGCGGCCGGGGCCTTGTGGGCGGCGGGGCCCTTGCCGTTGATGAGCACGCCCGCGATGGCGGCCGACAGCAGCAGGATGCCGAACGCCCACCAGATGCCCCGGGTGAACCCGTGCACCTGGCCCTCCAGCGCCAGCAGCCCCTGCGCCTGGTCGCCCATGCCCAGCTGGGTGCGGGCGGCGATGTAGGAGGTGGTGGCGGAGGCCGCGATGGTGTTGAGCAGCGCGGTGCCGACGGCGCCGCCGACCTGCTGCGAGGTGTTGACCATGGCGGAGGCGATACCGGCGTCGGCCGGCTGCACGCCGCCGGTGGCCAGTTGCATGGCCGGCATCATCGCGGTGCCGAGCCCGAGGCCGATCAGCAGCATGGCGGGCAGGATGAGCAGCGGGTACGAGGTGTCCATCCCGATCTGGGTCAGCAGCAGCATGCCGGCGGCCGCGACGAGGTAGCCGGGCACCATGAGCTGACGCGGCGGCACCCGCAGCATCAGCCGGGTGGCGATCTGGGTCGAGCCGGTGATCATGCCGGCGACCATCGGCAGGAAGGCCAGGCCGGTGACGACCGGCGAGTACTCCTTGATGAGCTGCATGTAGAAGGTCAGGAACAGGAAGAGACCGAACATGCCGATCACCGCGATGCCGGTGGCCGCGTACGCGCCGCCCCGGTTGCGGTCCAGGACGACGCGCAGCGGCAGCAGCGGGTGCTTCACCCGGGCCTCGACGGCCACGAAGGAGGCGAGCAGGACGGCCGCGGCCACGAACATGCCGACGGTCAGCCCGTCGCCCCAGCCCGTTTCCTCGGCGCGGCTGAAGCCGTACACGAGGGCGACGAGGCCGGTGGTGGCGAGGATGACGCCGGGCAGGTCCAGCGGGGAGCGGTTGCGGGCGCCTTCGGGTTCCTTGATCAGCGCGACGGCGCCGGCTATGGCGACGGCGGCGAAGGGGATGTTGACGTAGAAGGTCCAGCGCCAGTCGAGGTACTCGGTGAGGACGCCGCCGAGCAGCAGCCCGACCGCGCCGCCGGCGCCGGCGATGGCGCCGAAGATGCCGAAGGCCTTGGCCCGTTCCCTGGCCTCGGTGAAGAGCACCGTGAGCAGGGAGAGCGCGGCCGGCGCGAGGAGGGCGGCGAAGACGCCCTGGAGCGCGCGGGAGGCGAACAGCAGCCCGGCGTTGGAGGCGGCGCCGCCGAGGGCGGAGGCGATGGCGAAGCCGACGAGTCCGGTGATGAAGGCGTTGCGCCGGCCCCACAGGTCGGCGATGCGGCCGCCGAAGAGCAGCAGTCCGCCGAAGGCGAGGGCGTAGGCGGTGATGACCCACTGCCGGTTGCCGTCCGACAGACCGAGGTCCACCTGGGCGGAGGGCAGGGCGATGTTGACGATGGTGGCGTCCAGCACCACCATCAGCTGCGCGATGGCGATGAAGGCGAGGATCCGCCAGCGGCGCGGATCGAGCGCTCCGGGCGCGGGGGCCGGGGCGGTCTGGCAGGAGTCCGGTGGCATAGGGGTCGTAACCTCACGTTGCGGTCGGGATAAAGACGGGTAAAACCTGGGCAAAGGGGACCCGGCAGGGCGCGCCGGGCCCCGGTGGTGGCCGGGGGGCGGTGGATCAGCTGAACTCGTCTTCGAGGTCTTCCACCTGGGCGGGTACTCCCGGAAGTTCGGAGCGCGCCGGGGCGCGCAGTCCGTCCAGGAAGATCTGGAGGTGCCGGCGGGCCAGGAGCTCGCTGCCGGAGCAGCGGGTGCCGGGCAGCGGCCGGGTGAGCCGGCTGACGGCGACCAGCAGATCGCCGGGGCCGACGTCGTGGCGCAGTTGCCCCGAGGCCTGGGCCCGGTCGAGCAGCCGTCCGCAGACCTCCAGCAGCCGGTCGCGGCTGGCGGTCAGCTCGGGGTCGTCCGGGTCGAGGCTGACGCCGAGCACGGGGCAGAGCGCGCCGATGCGCTCGTCGGCGGAGCCGAGGATGGTGCGGCGCAGGGCCTCGAAGGGGTCGCTCTCCTCGTCCAGTGCCTGCTGTGCGCGCTCGGTGATCCGGTCGTTCACATAGAGCACCACGTGGTAGAGGAGCGCTTCCCGGTCGGGGAAGTGCCGGTACAGGGTGGCATTGCCGACTCCGGCCTGTCGAGCGATTTCGTCGAGGGGGGCGTCCTTGCCCTGGGCGACGAAGGCGTCGCGGGCGGCGGCCAGGATGCGCTCCCGGTTGCGCACGGCGTCGGCACGCAGCCTGGGCCGTGCCGCCGTCGCGCAGTCGCTGCCGATCATCTTCGCCGCCTTGTCCGTGAGCCGGTCCGGGGAAGCGGGGAGTGGCTCCCCGCTTGGACATACGGAGTTCCAAACGGGGAAGGCGTCCCCGGTTATTTCGGCTTCTCCCGTGGCGTGCGTCACAGCATGGGAGCCCGGGGGTGGCCTTCCGAGAGATAATGGTTCACATCGGATGATGTGCGGATAAAAACCATGCTGCGGAGGTGTGTCATGACCCTCCTCCCCGTCACGGCGGGCGTGGACGGCTCGGCGGAGAGTACGGCCGCCGCCCACTGGGCCGCCGAAGAAGCGGTACGGCGCGGGCTGCGGCTGCGCCTGGTGCACGGCTGGGGCCTCTCCTCGCCGCTGGAGCCGGTGGTCGACCGGGCCGGCGACGAGCAGCGGCGCGCGGAGCGCCTGCTGCGCGAGACGCGGGAGACGCTGCTGGACCGGCACCCCCGGCTGAACGTGTCCCTGGAGGCGATGGCGGACGGCCCGCGGGCCGCGCTGACGGACGTCTCGCGCGACTCGGAACTGCTGGTGGTGGGCTCGCGCGGGCTGGGCGCGCTCTCCGGCTTCCTGCTGGGCTCGGTGAGCGGCCACCTGGTGGGGAACACCGCGTGCCCGGTGGTCGTCGTGCGCTCCGCCCCCGCGGGCGAGCCCGCGACCGGCGGCGCGGAAGCCGAGGTGGTGGTGGGCCTGAAGGACCCGGATCAGCCGCAGGGCGCGGTGCTGGAGTTCGCCTTCACGGCCGCCGCGGGACGCCGGGTGCCGCTGCGGATCGTGTACGCGGGCGAGCGCGACGAGACGGCGGTGGGTGCGGCCGTGGCGCGCTGGCGGGCGGCGCACCCGCAGGTGGTCGTCGTCGAGACGGCCGTGGCGGGCAGCGCCTCACCGGTCCTGCTGTCGGCGGCCTCCGACGCGGCGCTGGTCGTGGTGGGACGGGGCCCGGGCCGGGTGGGGCCGGTGGTGCACGGCCTGCTGCATCACGCGGGCAGCCCGGTGGCCGTCGTACCGCATCCCTGACCCGGGCTTCCGTCCGGCCCCGGGCACGACGGAAGCCAAGGGCTCGTGCCCGGAATCTCTTCCGGGCCCTTGATTCCGTGCACCTGCTCCACGTTTCTCAAGGTGGTCCTTGGCTCCACTTCCATCGTGACACGCCGACCGGCAGAACGCCACTTGTCGGGCGAACGGGACATCTCGCTCAGACGGTCGCGGTCCCCGCCCCGGCCTCCGCCTCCAGCCGCCGCAGCGCCAGCTCCGCGTACAGCGCGGCACCGTCCGGCAGCACCGACTCGTCGAACACCGCCAGCGGCGAGTGGTTGCTCGGCGCCGTCTCCGGATCGGCCCCCACCGGCGTGGCGCCCAGGAACACCATCGCGCCCGGCACCGCCTCGATCACCCGGGAGAAGTCCTCGGCCCCCAGGCTCGGGTTGTCCATCGGCGCGTACCGCTCCTCCCCCAGCAGTTCCCGCACCGTGTGCGCCGCGAAGTCCGTCTCGGCGCGGTCGTTGACGGTCACCGGGTACTGCTCGGAGAACACCGCCTCCACCTCGACCCCGTACGCCGCCGCGATGCCCTCGCACACCGCGACCGTACCGGCCCGCAGCCGCTCCAGGTTCTCCGCCGAGAAGCAGCGGATCGTGGCCTCGAACCGGGCGGTGTCCGGGATGATGTTGGTGGCCGTCCCCGCGTGGAACGTCCCCACCGTCAGCACCACCGGGTCGAACACGTCGAAGCTCCGGGTGACGAACGTCTGCAGCGCCCCCACCATCTCGGCGGCCGGCGGGATCGGGTCCTTCCCCCGGTGCGGGGAACTGCCGTGCGCGCCCGCGCCCCGCACCGTCACCGACAGCACATTGGAGGAGGCCATCTGCGGGCCGCCGCGCGCCGTGAACACCCCGGCCGGCCAGCTGTGCGACATCACGTGCAGCGCGTACGCCGCCACCGGACGCCGGCCCGGCCCCGCCGCGTCCAGCACGCCCTCCGCCAGCATCCGCCCGGCCCCGTCGTACCCCTCCTCGCCCGGCTGGAACATGAAGATCACGTCCCCGGCCAGCCGGTCACGCCGCGCGCTCAGCAACCGGGCGGCGCCCGCCAGCATCGTGGTGTGCAGATCGTGCCCGCAGGCGTGCATCCGCTCCACCGGCGCGGCGAAGTCCAGGCCGCTGCGCTCGGCCAGCGGCAGCGCGTCCATGTCACCGCGCAGCAGCACGGTGGGCCCGGGCAGCGCCCCGCGCAGCACGCCGGTCACCGAGCTGAGCCCGGTGCCGGTGGTGATCTCCAGCGGCAGCCCGTCCAGCGCGGCGAGCACCGCCTCCTGGGTGCGGGGCAGCTGCAGCCCCACCTCGGGGATGCCGTGCAGGGTGCGGCGCAGCCGGGTCAGCTCGCCGGCCAGCGCGCCGGCGTCGTCGGTCAGGGAGGCACTGCTCGTGGTCACGGTCATGGTCAGCGGGGCTCCTTCGGTGCCGTGGAGGGTGAAGCGGGGTCGTCGTCGGTCCGGATCACGGGGGTGAGGATGGTCGCGTTGCCCTCGGGCTCGGTGGACGCCTTCCCGGCGCTGTCGCTGATTCTGATCAGCAGCGCGACCAGCAGGAAGTTCGCCACCGTCGAGGAGCCGCCCTGGGCCAGGAACGGCAGGGCCTTGCCGGTGAGCGGGATCAGCCCGGTGACGCCCCCGGCGACGACGAAGACCTGGAGCGCGACGACGCAGGCCAGCCCGGCCGCCAGCAGCTTCCCGAACGGGTCGGTGACCGACAGCGCCGTGCGCATCGCCCGCTCGATGAGCAGCACGTACAGGAAGAGCACCGCGACGACGCCGGCCAGGCCGAGTTCCTCGCCGACCGTGGACAGGATGAAGTCGGAGCGCCCGGCGAAGCCGATCAGGTCGGGGTGCCCCTGGCCGAGACCCGTTCCGGTGAGCCCGCCGGTGCCGAAGCTGAACAGCGCCTGCGCCGACTGGTCGGAGATCAGGCCGGGCGGGCGCTGCTCGGGCGGCAGGTAGATCGCCATCGGGTCCAGCCACGCCTGGACCCGGCCCTTGACGTGCGGCTGGGTGGCGGCCACCAGGACGGTGCCGCCGACCGCCATCAGCCCGCCGAGCAGCACCCAGCTGGTGCGCTCGGTGGCGATGTAGAGCATGAGGATGAAGACGCCGAAGAAGATCAGCGAGGTGCCGAGGTCGCGCTCGTAGAAGAGCACCACCAGCGAGACGCCCCACACCAGCAGCACCGGTCCCGCGTTGCGGCCGCGCGGCAGGGCCAGGCCCAGGAAGCGGCGGCCGACCAGGGCGAGGGCGTCGCGGTTGGCCATCAGATAGCTGGCGAAGAACACCACGATCATGACCTTGACGAACTCGCCCGGCTGCACGGACAGCGGCCCGAGGTTGATCCACCGCTTGGCGCCGTACCTGTCCGCGCCGAAGAACGCCGGGGCCATCAGCAGCAGCAGCGATATCGCCATGCCGACGTAGGTGTAGCGGGCCAGCAGCCGGTGGTGGCGCAGCACGATCAGGGTGCCGATGAGCAGCGCGATGCCGATGACGGTCCACATGACCTGGCCGGACGCCACCGGCTCGGAGCCGTAGCGCAGCGCGTAGGAGTGGTCGAGCCGGTCCATGAGGAGCAGGCCGAGCCCGGAGAGCATCACGGTGACCGGCAGGATCAGCGGGTCGGCGTGCCGGGCGAAGCGCCGTACCGCCAGATGGGCGGCGAGCGCGGCGCCGGCGAGCACCGCGGTGTACGGGAGCAGGCCGGACGGCACGCTCTCCTCCAGCGCGAGACCGGCACTGGCGTGCCCGGCGGCGCAGACGAGGACGGCCAGGATGATGAGCACCAGTTCGGTGTTGCGCCGGTGGGCGATCCACCGTCTGATCTCGGCGCGCGGATCCGCTCTGTCCGCGCCGCGCCCGCCTCGCCCCATGTCCGTGTCCCGCCCCGCCCCTGCTGGTCGTGTGTGTGCCGTGGGCCGAACCTACCCCGGCCGGCGCCCCCCGGTCACCAGCGAGTGACCCGGACCCGGTGCGAGCCGTCGGGCTGGGCGTCCAGGACCTCGACGCGGACACCGGCGGCCTCGTCGGTGAAGGTCTCGCCGGGGACGAAAGGCGCGTCGGTCAGTTCGGCGGTCACCTGCGGGTCGGGCAGCGTCTGGCAGCCGGCGGAGCCCGGGGTCGCGTCCTCGACCCGGACGGGGCCGCGGCCGGTGGGGACGGCGGCGTCCACCCGGGAGACGAGGACGCCGGGGCGGCACACGACGCTGTCGAGGGCGGCGGGGGTGCGCACCTCGACGGCGATCGCCTCGCTGGGGCCGGTGCGCAGCGCGAGCAGTTTGACGCCGCTGCCGGGGTCGGCGACAGGCAGCAGCGTGTACTCGGCGGGACCGCTGCCGGCCGGGACGCACACCACCTCGGCACCGGTGAGCCAGCCGAGCTTCCACTTGTGCCAGGCGAGGAAGTCGTTGGTGGGCCCCCAGTCCTGCTCCATGACGTCCCAGTGGCCGGCGAGCAGCGGGGCGTCGTCCTGGCCGGTCCAGTAGAGGTCGGGGAGGCCGAAGGCGTGGCCGTTCTCGTGCACCAGGACGCGGTGCGGGCTCTCGCCCGGCTGCCGGCTCCAGATGAAGCTGACGTTGGCGAGGGTGCCGGTGGGGGTCTCGGCGAGCGGGCGGCCGGGGAAGGAGACGGAGAGGACCTTCTCGGTGGCCGGTGGTCCGGCGTTGGGGGTGGCGAGCACGTTGACCAGGTCGTAGGCGGAGTGGTCCACCTCCGCGCCGAGGGCGGCGACGATCTCCTCGATCAGCCGGTTGTAGCCCTGGGGGTCGTCGGGGTGCCAGCCGGCACCGCGGTCGATGCCGTACGCCTCGAACGGCTGGGACATGCGCAGCCAGCGGTGGACGGGTTCGGCCCGGTAGTCCAGGAGCCCGTAGGAGCTGGTGCGGAAGTAGTCGCTGGTGGCGGGGAAGAACTCGGCGAATCGTTCCTGCGTGCTGCCGCGGGCCTCGGCGTCGGGGAAGTCGATGAAGACGGTGAGCGCGGTGATGGTGCCGGTGGTGGGGGTGTAGCCCGGCGAGGTGGGCATGCCGACGCTCAGCCCCTCGTGCTCGGCCGGGGCGCAGGCGCCGTCGGTGGCGGCGGCGGCGCGCAGCAGGTGGTGCGGGAGTACGGGGGCCGCGCCAGGCGTTGAACCGATGACCAGGGCCAGGGACCCGCCGACGGCGACGAGGGCTCGCCGGGGGCGGCTGGGTATGTGAGGCATCTCGCTTCTCGCCCTTCCCCGCCGTGCGGCCCCCGGGGTGCGGGTGGCGGCGGTGGCGGTCCGGTCGGGGTGGAGGCCGGCTGGGAATCCACCTTGGGCCGGGGAAAGGGGGGCCGCGCGCGGAGTGACGCATCCGGGTGGTGGGCACCCGCGCAACCATCGGAGGGCGCCGTTCGTCTTCACAGACGTGGGGAGAAGACCATGGGCTGCGCGTGGGCGGGCAGGATACTGCATCGGCGGAAAAAGATGCGTCGCTTGGGAATTCTGTCCGGATTCCCGTCGTTGATTCGTTACGGACGCGGGAGGCGAGGGGGCATCCCAGGCGTCCGGGTTGACCAGCGCGTCAATCGATCAGGATTCGATCACTCGCAAGGGAGCACGTATGGCAACCCGTGCCGTCGCCCGACGTAAGGACACCGTGGAGGGTGCCGAGTCGACGGGCAGTGTCCGGTCCAGTGCAGGCGGTGATGCCACCGAGCGCGATCTCGTGGGGATGTATCTCGATGAGATAGCCCGCACTCCGCTGCTGGACGCGGCGAAAGAGGTCGAGCTGTCCCTCGCGATCGAAGCGGGGCTGTTCGCCGAGCGTCTGCTGAGCGGCGAGGAGCCGCCCGTCACGCAGGGGCCCGCCGCCGATGTCACCCGCGAGGAGCTGGAGGCGATCGCCGCCGCCGGCGAACGCGCCAAGGACGTCTTCATCCGCTCCAACCTGCGCCTGGTGGTGGCGGTCGCCCGCCGCTATCCGCGCAGTGGGCTGCCGCTGCTCGACCTGATCCAGGAGGGCAACGCGGGCCTGGTGCGCGCGGTGGAGAAGTTCGACTACAGCAAGGGCTTCAAGTTCTCTACCTACGCGACCTGGTGGATCCGGCAGGCCATCACCCGGTCGATCGCCGACCAGTCGCGCACCATCCGGCTCCCCGTCCACCTGGTGGAGGAGCTGGGCCGGATCCGGCGCGTGCAGCGGGAGTTCAACCGCGAGCAGGGCCGTGAGCCGGAGCCGTCGGAGGTGGCGGCCGAGCTGGGCTCCACCCCGGAGCGGGTCCAGGACGTCCTGGACTGGGCGCGCGACCCCGTCTCGCTGAACATGTCGGTGGACGACGAGGGCGAGACCCAGTTCGGCGACCTGCTGGAGGACACCTCGGCGGCCTCGCCGGAGCAGTCGGTCCTGGTGATGCTGCGCCGTGAGGGTCTGGAGGACCTGATCGGCCGGCTCGACCAGCGGACCGCGGCGATCATCCGGGCCCGTTACGGCATCGAGGACGGCCGCGAGCGCACCCTGACGGAGGTCGGCAAGCAGCACGGCCTCACCCGGGAGCGCATCCGGCAGATAGAGAAGCACGCCCTGCTGGAGCTGAAGAAGATGGCCAGCGACTCGGGGTTCGACGCGGCGGCGTGAGCCCGCCCGTCCTGAGGAGAGAAGGTCCCGGTGGATGCCCGCCGGGACCTTCGCGTGTGCGGGCGGGCGCCGGTCAGCGCAGCTGCCCCGAGGCGTGCAGGTGGTCGAGGATCTGCCGGGTGGCCGGGGAGACCCGGTCCCGGTCGGCGTGGCCGAGCCAGGTGAGTTCCTCGATCTCGGCGCTGGGGGTGAGGGTGCCCCGGTAGTCGGCGGTGTAGCAGGTGATGCGGACCGTGGTGCCGGAGGTACGGCCGTGGGCCTGGGCCTCGAACGTGCCGGCGTGCGCGGCGCCGGACGGGTCGATGGTCACGGCCAGTTCCTCGGCGACCTCCCGGACCAGGGTCTCCAGATCGCTCTCGCCGGGCTCGCGTTTGCCGCCGGGGATGTAGTAGGTGTCCTTGCCGCGGGAGCGGGCGGCGAGCACCTTCCCGTCCTCCAGCCGCAGCCAGGCGACCTTGTCGATGATCGTCATCCTCGTCCGTTCCTGCCGTGTTCCGTGCGGGTGCGCCTGCGACGATATCCCCGGCGCCCGGACGGCCGGGGGCGGAGGGCCCCGAGGGGGAGCGGGCGGGGCCGCCCTCGCCTTCCCCCGGGCGGGCCCCCGGCGCTCAGGCGCCGTCCCGGCCCGCCCAGTAGGCGCCGTCCGGGTAGCGGTACGCGGCCACGCTCGCCGGGTGCAGCTCGGCGCTGTAGCCGGGGGCGGACGGCAGGACGTACGCGCCGTCGCGCACCACGCACGGGTCGGTGAAGTGCTCGTGCAGATGGTCGACGTACTCGGTGACCCGGCCCTCCAGCGAGCCGGACACGGCGACGTAGTCGAAGACCGACAGATGCTGGACGAGTTCGCACAGCCCGACCCCGCCCGCGTGCGGGCAGACCGGCACCCCGAACTTCGCGGCCATCAGCAGCACGGCGATGACCTCGTTGACGCTCGCGAGCCGGGCGGCGTCC
Source organism: Streptomyces sp. NPDC059853 (assembly GCF_042731495.1). Taxonomy (NCBI): domain Bacteria; kingdom Bacillati; phylum Actinomycetota; class Actinomycetes; order Kitasatosporales; family Streptomycetaceae; genus Streptomyces; species Streptomyces sp. NPDC059853. Next base: position 26,990 of record NZ_JBHWJL010000014.1, on the reverse strand, counting down.
AGCTGGCAGTAGTCGATCGCCCCGGCCTGGAACAACTGCTTGAACAGCACCCGGTTCATGCCGTGTTCGCCGGTGGCCACCCCGATCGGGGCCACCGCCCGGCGGATCGCCGCGTGGCCGAGGATGTCGTCGGGGGAGGTGGGTTCCTCGATCCACAGCGGCTCGAACCCGGCGAGCGCCCGCACCCATCGGATGGCCTCGGGGACGTCCCACACCTGGTTGGCGTCGATCATCAGCTGGGCGTCCCCGTACCCGATGACCTCGCGGGCGATGCGCAGCCGCCGGATGTCGTCGGCCAGGTCGGCGCCGACCTTGAGCTTGATGTGCCGGTAGCCGGAGTCCACCGCTTCCCGGCACAGCCGGCGCAGCTTGTCGTCGGAGTAGCCGAGCCAGCCGGCGCTGGTGGTGTAGCAGGGGTAGCCGGTGCGTTCCAGTTCGGCGACGCGCCGGGCGCGGGTGGGCGCCCGTTCGGCGAGCAGGCCGATGGCCTCCTCCCGGGTGAGGACGTCCGACAGATAGCTGAGGTCGGCGGCGTCGGCGAGTTCGGCGGGCGTCATGTCGGCGAGCAGCCGCCACAGCGGCTTGCCCGCGGCGCGTGCGGCGAGGTCCCACACGGCGTTCATCACGGCGGCCAGCGCCAGGTGCTCCACCCCCTTGTCGGGGCCGAGCCAGCGCAGCTGGGAGTCCGAGGCCAAGTCCCGGTACACGGCGCCGGGATCGCCGGTGACCTCGGCGACCGTCCGGCCGACCAGCGGCCGGCCGCGCAGCCGGGCGGCGAGCACGCACACGTCGTTGCCTCGGCCGATGGTGAAGGTGAACCCGAAGCCGGACAGCCGCGGGTCGTCGGTCCGGAGGACGACATAGGCGGCGGAGTAGTCACCGTCCTTGTTCATGGCGTCGGAGCCGTCCCGGTCCACGGAGGTGGGGAACCGGACGTCGGACACCTCGACGCTGACGATCCTGGTCATCGTTTCTCCCCACGCGCGGCTGCGGAACCGCCCGAGCGTAGATCCGATGATTTTCCCTCACAAGAGGGCACAGGCGGCGGAAAGGGACCGGACCAGAGGGCCGTCGGCCCGCTCATCCATCCGATGGATCCGGGCGACCGATCCACGGGACACCACCGCCCCCACCGGGACGCGCCACCCGCCGGACGCCCCGGCCCCACCCGCTACACTTGCACAACCGCCTCCGTAGCTCAGGGGATAGAGCACGGCTCTCCTAAAGCCGGTGTCGCAGGTTCGAATCCTGCCGGGGGCACACGACATGAGCGCCGGCCGCGCGTGGCCCCCACGAACGGCCGAGCCTAGCGGGGGCGCCGCCGGGTTACCCCTGGTGATGTGGACGTTCCCATCCTGCCGCTGGCCATCACGATGATGGCGGGGCCTCAGATCGTCTCGGCGATCATCCTCGTCACGGTGCCGCACGCCGTCCGGGTCTCGCTGGCGTTCCTGTGCGGGGTGGCCCTCGCCGTCACCGGCGGGGTGCTGGTGATGCTGCTGGTGGCCCATCTGGTGGGCGGTGGCGTCAGCCTGGGGAGCCAGCACGACCTCGGTTCGGTCGGCAACATCATCAAGTACGTGCTGGTCGGCCTGCTGGTCCTCGCCGCGCTGAAGAACTGGCGCGGCCGGGAGACCTCCGAGCCGCCCTCCTGGCTCTCCGGGCTGATGACGGCCGGCCCCTCCCGGGCGTTCAGCGTCGGGCTGCTGATCATCGTGCTGATGCCCTCCGACCTGATCGTCCTGCTGACCGTCGGCGTCCACCTGACGCAGGGCGGCGGCAGCGGGTTCGCCGGTGCCCTGCCGTTCATCGTGCTCACCGTGCTGATCGCGGCGCTGCCGCTGCTGGTCCGTCTGCTGTTCCGGCGCCGGGCCGAGACCGCCATGCCGGCCGTCCGGGACTGGATGAACAGCCACAGCTGGCTGATCAACATCGGCGTCTGCGCGCTCTTCGTCGTGCTGATCCTGAGCGGCGGCTGACCGGCCTCACCCGGACGGCCCCGTCCCGCTGGGCGGGGCGCGGCGACAGCGGGACCGTGGAGCCATGGCGAACTCCCCGTCCCCCGCACCGGACCGCGCCTCCCGCACCGGCACCGACCAGGCGCTGGCCACCGGCGTGGTCGTCTTCGCCGCGGTGATGCTCATCATCGGCGGCGTCATGGACATCCTCCGCGGCTCCATGGCCCTGGCCAAGGACGACATCTTCGTGACCACCCCCCAGTACGCGTTCCGGTTCGACCTCACGCAGTGGGGCTGGATCCTCCTCGTCCTCGGCATCCTCGCCGTCCTGGTCGGCCTCGGCCTCTTCCGGGCCGCGCTGTGGGCGCGCGTCGCCGGGGTGGTGATCGCGGGGCTGCTGATGCTGGCGAGCTTCCTGTCGGTCCCGTACTACCCGCTGTGGTCCGTGGTGCTGATCGCGCTGTACGCGTTCGTCATCTGGGGCCTGTGCACGGTCCGCCCACCGCGGCCTCACGGCTGAGGCCGGGCCCGGGGTGCCGGGCCGGGCACGGCGGCGACCCCGGTCTCAGCCCTGCCCCACGGCGGTCAGAACAGCCGGGCGGCCCGGGCGTCGGCCGGCTCCTCCAGCTCCAGCAGGAACCGTTTGCGCGCCAGCCCGCCCGCGTACCCCGTCAGGCTGCCGTCCGCGCCCACCACCCGGTGGCAGGGCACGATCACCGAGATCGGGTTGCGGGCGTTGGCCGACCCGACCGCCTGCGCCAGCGACACGTCGCCCAGTTCCCGCGCCAGCTGCCCGTACGAGCGCCGCTCGCCGTACGGGATCCGCTCCAGCAGCCGCCACACCTTCAGCTGGAAGGCGTTGCCGCGCGGTGCCAGCGGCAGGTCGAAGCGGGTGCGCTCCCCCGTGAAGTACTCCGCGAGCTGGCCGCGCACCGCCACGAACCCGGTGCTCACCCGCGGGCCCAGCGCCTCCGAGGGCGGCATCCGCAGATGCCGGGGGAAGTACAGCCCGGTCAGCGCCCCCGACTCCTCCTCGGCCACCGCCGTCAGCGGGCCGAGCGGCGAGTCGATCACGGTGTGCACCAGTGCGGTCATGCGCGCAGCTCCACGGCGTGGTCCGGCAGCCGGTGCGCGCGGACCCACTCCTCGTCGACGGTCACGCCGAGCCCGGGCCCGTCCGGGATCAGGACCCGGCCGCCCGGCGCCGGCCGCACGGGGTCGGCGAGCACCCCCTCGCGCAGCGGGTTGGTGCCCCGGTCGAACTCGAACAGCAGCGGCTCGCCGCCGACCGGCCCGTACGGGACGTCCGGGACCGCCGACAGCAGCTGGAGCGTCGCCGCCTGCGCGAGCCCGGTGCCCCAGCAGTGCGGGGACAACCGCAGGTTCCAGGCCGCCGCCAGCGCGCGGATCGCCTGCGCCTCGGTGAACCCGCCGCACTTGGCCACATCCGGCTGCACGACATCGAGCAGGCCGTGCGCGATCGGGTCGCGGAACCCGTACCGGGTGTACAGCGCCTCCCCGCCGGCCACCGGCGGCAGTCCGGCGGCGCGCAGGGCGCGGTAGCCGTCGTGGTCGTGCGGCGGCACCGGTTCCTCGATCCAGTACGGGTCGAGGTCCGCCAGCCGCTCGGCGGAGCGGCGGACCGAGGCGGCCGTGGCCGTGCTGTTGTAGTCCACCAGGACCAGGCCGTCGTCGCCGAACACCTCGCGGGCCACCCGGGTGCGCGCCCGGTCCTCGGCCGGGCCGAGCCCGATCTTGATCTTGACGGCGCGGAAGCCCTCGGCGGCGTGGGCCGCCAGCATCGCGCGCAGTTCGCCCGGGTCACGGCCGGGGGTCACATAGCCGCTGGAGGCGTACGCGGCCACGCTCTCCCGCAGCCGCCCGCCCAGCAGGGCGCCGACCGGCACCCCGAACGTACGGGCCCCGGCGTCCCACAGCGCGATGTCCAGGCCGCTCAGCGCGGCCACGTGGGGGCCGCCGGTGGTGTGGTGGTAGCCGGCGGACAGCTGCTGGAGGACGTGCTGCTCGGTGATGTCGGCAGGGGCGCCGAGCAGCGCCGCGCCGAACTCGGCCAGGAACGGCGCCACCCGGCGCGGCGGCCCGAACGACTCGCCCCAGCCGGTCACCCCGTCCGAGGTGGTGACCTTGACCAGCGTGGCCACCCGCCGGTCGCCCAGCGCCTTGGCGGTGCCGTACACGTCGTGCGGCAGCAGGGCCTCCAGCGGGAAGGTCTCCACGCCGGTGACGACCGGTCGCCCGGGGCCGCCGCTCACTCCGGGACCCGCTGGAAGCGCCAGCGGTGCACCGGCCGGTGCAGCAGGGCGGCGGGCGGCTCGGGCAGTTCGGCGATCCGGCCGTCGGTGCCGTCGGTGGTGTCGTCGGTGTCCCACCAGGTGATGACCAGCACCCGGTCGGCGGCGGCCGTGAACGTCTCACGGCGCGCCGGTGCCGGGTCCAGCGCCTGGCCGCGCACCCAGTCCAGCAGGTCGGCGCCGCGCCCCTCGGCGGCCCGCGCCTCCCACATGAGCGTGGTGGTCACCCCTGCCCCCCGTAGAGATTGGCGGCGCTCAGCTCGTGCACGTGGTCGTGGCTGTGGTCGTGCTCGTGGGTCCGGCCCGGGATGTGGGTCTCGGTCACCGGCAGCGAGGAGTCGGCCGGCAGGCCGAGGCCGGAGGCCGGGCGGTTGCGCGCGACCATCTCCGCGCCCAGCGCCGCCACCATCGCGCCGTTGTCCGTGCACAGCTTGGGGCGGGGCACCCGCAGCGTGATCCCGGCGGCGTCGCAGCGCTCCTGCGCCATGGCACGCAGCCGCGAGTTGGCCGCCACCCCGCCGCCGATCATCAGATGGTCCACGCCCTGCTCCTTGCAGGCGCGCACCGCCTTGCGGGTCAGCACGTCGGTGACCGCCTCCTGGAACGAGGCCGCCACATCCGCCACCGGCACCGGCTCCCCGGCCCGCCGCCTGGCCTCCACCCAGCGGGCCACCGCGGTCTTCAGTCCGGAGAAGGAGAAGTCGAACGGCGCGTCCCGGGGCCCGGTCAGCCCGCGCGGGAACCGGATCGCCTCCGGGTCGCCCTCGCGCGCGTACCGGTCGATCACCGGGCCGCCGGGGAAGCCGAGCCCGAGCACCCGCGCCACCTTGTCGAACGCCTCCCCCGCAGCGTCGTCGATCGTCGAGCCCAGCGGCCGGACGTCGGCGGTGATGTCGGGTGCGAGCAGCAGCGAGGAGTGCCCGCCGGAGACCAGCAGCGCCATGGTCGGCTCGGGCAGCGGGCCGTGCTCAAGCTGGTCCACGCAGATGTGCGAGGCGAGGTGGTTGACCCCGTACAGCGGCTTGCCCAGCGCGTAGGCGTACGCCTTCGCCGCCGAGACGCCCACCAGCAGCGCGCCCGCGAGCCCGGGCCCGGCGGTCACGGCGATGCCGTCCAGATCGCTCGCCGCGATCCCCGCCTCCTTCAGCGCCCGCTCGATGGTGGGAACCATCGCCTCCAGATGCGCCCGGCTGGCGATCTCCGGCACCACGCCCCCGAACCGGGCGTGGTCGTCCACACTCGACGCCACGGCGTCCGCGAGCAGCGTGGTCCCGCGCACGATGCCCACCCCGGTCTCGTCGCAGGAGGTCTCGATGCCCAGCACGAGCGGTTCGTCAGCCATCTCTTTCCGTCTCAGCTCTCGTCGGGGTGATCGTGCGGCGCCGTCCGCCGCATCACCAGCGCGTCATGGTTGCCCGGCTGGTAGTAGCCGCGCCGGATGCCCAGCGGCTCGAAGCCGAACCGGGTGTACAGCCGCTGGGCCCGGGCGTTGTCCACCCGCACCTCCAGGAACACCTCGCCGCAGCCGGCCGCCCCGGCGGCGGTCAGCAGTTCGGTGAGCAGCCGGGCACCGAGCCCGGTGCCCTGCCGGTCCGGGGCCACCGCGATGGTCTGCACATCGGCCTGGTCCCCGGCCACCGCGAGACCGGCGTATCCGGCCGCGGCGCCGCCGGGGCCGTCGGCCACCACGTAGTGCCGGCTGCGCCGGGGGCCGCGGGCCAGCGCCAGCTCGGACCAGAACATCCCCGGCGACCAGGCGTCCTCCGGGAACACCGCCCGCTCCAGCTCCAGCACCGGCTCGATGTCCCACCAGCGCATCTCGCGCAGGCCGCCGTGCCCGCCCTCCGTCATGGGGTGACGACCTTGTAGCCGGCCGGCACCTGGGCGTCGGGCCGGCGCAGATAGAGCGGGCGCGGCGGCCCGGGCTCCTCGCCCGCGGCCAGCCGCTCGGCGGCGAGCGCGGCGAGCGCCCCGGCCGAGGCGTGCTGGGGGGCGTCCCGGCGCGGGTCGGCGAAAGCGTCCGCGTACAGCGGGGCGCCCGCGCCGACGGCGGGCAGCGCGGTCACCTCGGCAGGCAGTTCCCCGGCACGGTCGACGGCGGGGCCGGCGGCGCGGGTGCGGGCATCGGTGTACCGGGCCCAGTACACCTCCTTGCGCCGGGCGTCGGTGGCCACCACGAAGGGGCCGCTCAGCCCGGCCTGCCCGGCCGCGTACGCGATGCCGTCCAGCGTGCAGAGCCCGTACACGGGAACGGAGAGGGCCGCGCCCAGCGTGGCGGCCGTCACCAGACCCACCCGCAGCCCGGTGTACGGGCCGGGGCCGTTGCCCACCACCAGGCCGGTGACCTCGCTGATCTTCCGCCCGGCGGAGGTCAGCACCCGGTCGACGGCGGGCATCAGCAGCTCGCCGTGCCGGCGGGCGTCGATCTGTTCCCAGGAGGCGAGCACCCGGCCCTCTCCGTACAGCGCGACGGTGACGGCGGGGGTGGCGGTATCCATGGCAAGCAGCAGCACGTCAGCAAGCGTACGGTCTCTCGCGCCCGGCCATACGGCTGATAGCGTCACCACAGGATTCCGCAATACAGCGAAAGGCGGCAGCAGCCCCGTGGCGCGCAGTCACTCCCGCACCCGGCCCGGGCCCCTCGTGGCCGTGCTCACCGCTGGCGCCCTCGCGGTGGTCGCGTTCTTCGCCTACCAGGCGAACGCGGCCCCCGACCGCCCCGGGGCCTCCGGGACTCCGGAGCCGACGCCGACCGACGAGATCGTGCCGGAGAAGCCCGAGGAGGGCGAGCAGGGGGACCCGGACAACCCGGCGCTGCCCGCCGACTCGGGCGAGGGCGCGCGGGTGGTGTACTCGCTGGGCCAGCAGCGGCTGTGGCTGGTGGCGGAGGCGCCGGACGGTCTGGGCGAGGAGGTCCTGCACACCTATCCCGCGCACCGCAGCACGGTGGACCCGCAGCCCGGGGTGTACGAGGTGACGCGCCGGGACGAGGCCATCCCCGGCTCGGACGGGGTGCCGATCCAGCACGTGGTGGTCTTCCACACCGACCCGGAGGGCATCGTCTTCGGCTTCTCGGCCGCGGTGGACGGCTCGCTGCCCGACCCCTCGGCCCAGGCCCGCACCGGCGGCGTCCGCCAGTCCCCGGAGGACAGCCCCCATCTGTGGGAGTTCGCCGAGGTGGGCACGCAGGTGGTCGTGGTCCCCTGAGGCCGTCGCGGTCCCCTGAC
>NZ_JBHWJL010000014.1:0-19483 GCF_042731495.1 Streptomyces sp. NPDC059853 | reverse complement strand
GGGAGTTTCCGTTGGTGGTCAGTCAGCGGGTCGTGTTCCCGGGTGGCCCTCCCGGTCAGTGGCCGGTGCGGGGGCTGCGCGTCGCCCTGGCCGCGGAGGGCCCACAGGCCGGGCCCGCGCGGGGGCCATATCGCCCCGGCGGCTGAAGCTCAGTCCGTCCCGGCGAGCGCGGCGAGCGGGACCCCGGCCCAGCGCTCGCCGACACCGGTGAGGACGAGCGTGCGGCTGTCCTCGCCGTCCTGGGCGATGGCGATGTGCAGCCGGTCCCCGGACAGCTCCTCGACCTTGCCCTCGCCCCACTCCACCACGATCACGGACTCCGGGAGCGAGACGTCGAGGTCGAGGTCCTCCATCTCCTCGAGACCGCCGCCCAGCCGGTAGGCGTCCACGTGCACCAGCGCGGGCCCATCGGCCAGCGACGGATGGACCCGGGCGATGACGAAGGTCGGCGAGGTCACTGCCCCGCGCACCCCCAGGGCCTCCCCGATGCCCCGGGTCAGCGTGGTCTTCCCGGCGCCGAGATCACCGCTGAGCACCAGCAGGTCACCGGCCCGCAGCAGGGCGCCGAGCCGGCGCCCCAGCGCCGTCATCCGCTCGGGGCCGTGAACCGTGATCCGGGTGCCCGCTCCCGCAGAGGTCGTCATGCTCTGGATGCTACGCGCCGCCCGCGGTGTAGACGCGCGGCACCCGGGGGCCGATCCGGGTGACGATCTCGTAGCCGATGGTGCCGGTGGCCCGCGCCCAGTCCTCTGCGGTCGGCTCCCCGGCGTCGCCCGGGCCGAACAGCACCGCCTCGTCCCCGGCCTCGGCCAGATCACCGCCGAGATCGACCACGAACTGGTCCATGGCCACCCGCCCGGCCACCGTCCGCCACTTCCCGGCCACCAGCACCGGACCGCTGCCCGAGGCGTGCCGGGGGATGCCGTCCGCGTACCCGGCCGGCACCAGCGCCAGGGTGGTCGCGCCGGGGGTGACATAGCTGTGGCCGTAGCTGACCCCGTGGCCACCCGGCACCCGCTTCACCATCGCCAGCCGGGCCCTCAGGGTCATCACCGGGCGCAGCCCGAAGTCCTGCGGGGTGCCCACCTCCGGCGAGGGCGACAGGCCGTAGACCGCGATCCCGGGGCGCACCAGGTCGTAGTGGGCGTCCGGGAGGGTGAGGGTGGCGGGCGAGTTCGCGAAGTGCCGGACCTCGGGCCGGATCCCGGCCCGCTCGGCGGCCGCGAGCGCCGTGCGGAAGGACTCCTGCTGGGCGGCGATGGACGGGTGCCCCGGCTCGTCCGCGCACGCGAAGTGCGACCACAGGCCGGTGACCGTGATCGCGCCCTCGGCCTCCGCCTCCCGGGCGGCGGCGACCAGGTCCGGCCAGTCGGCCGGCTGGCAGCCGTTGCGCCCCAGGCCGGTGTCCGCCTTGAGGTGCACCCGGGCGGTGCGCCCGCAGGCGCGCGCCGCCGCGACGATCTCCTCCAGCGCCCAGCGCGCGCTCGCCGAGACGTCGATGTCCGCCTCGATGGCCTCCCGCCACGGCCCGCCGGGCGTCCACAGCCAGCACAGCACCCGGCCGGCGTCCCCGGCCGCCCGCAGCGCCAGCGCCTCGTGCGGTGTGGCGGTCCCCAGCCAGGCCGCCCCGGCGTCCCGGGCCGCCCGGGCACAGGGCACCAGGCCGTGTCCGTAGCCGTCGGCCTTGACCACGGCCATCACCTGTGCGCCGCCGGCGGCCCGCTCGCGCAGCACGCGGACGTTGGACCGCAGCGCGGCCAGATCGATCTCGGCACGCAGCCGGGCACCTTCCGGCGGCAATTGGTCGCTCATAGGCTCAAGTGTCGCAGGAGAGAACGCCCGCTCTGCCGCAGACTGGGCCCATGAGGACCGCTTACCGCGTGGAGACCGTACGCGCCGCCGAGCGCGCCCTGATGGCCCGGCTGCCCGAAGGCACCCTGATGGCCCGCGCCGCGGCCGGCCTCGCCGCCGCCTGCGCCCGGCTGCTCACGACCGCCCCCGGCCGGCCCGCCGACCGCCCCACCCGCACCGCCCGGCTCTACGGCGCCCGGGTGGCGCTGCTGGTCGGCAGCGGCGACAACGGCGGCGACGCCCTGTACGCCGGTGCCCGGCTGGCGCGCCGGGGCGCGGCCGTCACCGCCGTGCTGCTGGCCCCCGACCGGGCCCACCCGGCCGGTCTGGCGGCCCTGCGCCGCGCGGGCGGCCGGGCGCTCACCCCGGAGCGTTCCTCAGCGGTGTCCTCCCTTCTGCGTACGGCCGATCTGGTGGTGGACGGCATCGTGGGCATCGGCGGCCGGGGCGGGCTGCGCCCCGACGCCGCCCACCTCGCCCAGCGGGTGGCGGAGGCGGGGGTGCCGGTGGTGGCGGTCGATCTCCCCTCCGGCGTCGACCCGGACAGCGGCGAGGTGAACGGCCCGGCCGTGCGGGCCCGGCTGACCGTCTCCTTCGGCACCCTCAAGCCGGGTCTGCTGGTGGACCCGGCCCGCGACCGTACCGGCGAGGTGCACCTCGTCGACATCGGCCTGGGCCCCGAACTGCCGCCCGTTCCGGAGCTGGCCGCCCTGGAACGCGCCGACGTGGCGGCCCTGCTGCCCCGGCCCGCCGCCGAGAGCGACAAGTACCGGCGCGGGGTGGTCGGCATCGCCGCCGGCTCCGCCCGCTACCCCGGTGCCGCCGTGCTGTGCGTGGCGGGGGCGCTGCACGGCGGGGCGGGCGCCGTCCGCTACGCGGGCCCGGCGGCCGACCACGTCCTCGCCCGCTACCCGGAGACGCTGGTCTCCTCCGGGTCCCCCCACCGGGCCGGGCGGGTGCAGTCCTGGGTGGTGGGCCCCGGACTGGGCGAGGAGCCGGCCGCACGGGAGACCGTGGCGGACGTGCTGGCCACCGAGGTGCCGGTGCTGGTGGACGCGGACGGGTTGCGCGCGCTCGACCCCGGCCGGCTGCGGAGCCGCGAGGCCCCCACCCTGCTCACCCCGCACGCGGGTGAGGCAGCCGCCCTGCTGGGCACCACCCGGGAGCGGGTGGAGTCCGCACGGCTGGCCGCCGTGCGTGAACTGTCCCGGCGTTACGGCGCGACCGTCCTGCTGAAGGGCTCCACCACGCTGATCGCCGGGCCCGATCCCCGGGAGCCGGTGCGCGTGAACCTCACCGGCACCCCCTGGCTCGCCACCGCCGGCAGTGGCGATGTGCTCTCCGGACTGGCCGGCTCCCTCCTCGCCGCGGGGCTCTCCCCCTTGGACGCGGCGTCGGCCGGGGCCTGGCTGCACGGCCTGGCCGGCACCCTGGCGGCCGCCCCGCCCAGCGCCACCACCGTCGCCGCCGCTCTCCCCCGGGCCTGGGCCCATGTCACCGGCACGCGCTCCGGAACGCGCACCGGCACCCGGGGCGACACCGGCAACGACCCGGCGCCCTCCCTCTCCTCAACCGCATTCCCCCTCTCCTGACCCCGGGGCGACCGCCCCCAGCCGGGACCCGCCCCTCGGCGCCGGGCCCCGGCCCCAGCACGCCGGCCCCCGACTCCCCTCCGTGACCGCCCCCTTGACCGCCACACCCCCAAGGCTGCCCCACCCCGAACCGCCTGCACACCCCTCACCAGCACAGTTCACTCGAACTGGTGATCAGCCCTCCGCGATGACCACAGCCGAGGCCACTCCCGCGTCGTGACTCAGCGACACATGCCAGGACCGCACCCCCAACACGGCCGCCCGCTCCGCCACCGTGCCCCGTACCCGCAGCCACGGCCGCCCCGAGTCCTCCTGGCAGATCTCCGCGTCCGTCCACCGCAGCCCGCCCGGCGCGCCCAGCGCCTTCGCCAGCGCCTCCTTCGCCGCGAACCGCGCCGCCAGCGAGGCCACCCCGCGCCGCTCCCCGCCCGGCAGCCACAACTCGCCCGTCACGAACAGCCGGTCCGCCAGCTGCGGCGTCCGCTCCAGCGACTCGCCGAACCGCGCGATCTCGGCCACATCGATCCCCACCCCGACGATCACGGCGCCACCACCGCACCCCGCCCGTCGGTGATCTCCCACCGCACCTCGCCGGACTCCCGCCGCACCAGCACCACCTGATCACTCCCCAGCACCACACGCTCCCCGCCGTCCCCGGCCCCGAGCCCGGCCCCGACCGCAGCCCCGGCCCCGTCCTCCGGGCCGGCCGCCCCCGCGACCACCCGCACCTCGCCGTCCCCGGCCGCCACCACCAGCGGTGGCCCGCCCCCCGCGCCCACCACCGTGTCCGGCTCGTCGGCGTGCACCGCCAGCACCGCGAACTCCCCCGCCAGCGCCCCGCGCACCTGCCGCACCGCCTCCACCAGCTCACCGCACGAGGAGAACGCCTCCGCGACCAGATGCGCCACCACCTCAGCGTCCGCCCCCGCCCTCCCCAGCGCATGCCCGCGCCCCCGCAGCTCCGCCCGCAGCCGCGCCCCCGCCCCGGCCGCCAGCCCGCCCGTCAGCACCACCGCGACCCGCCCGGCCCCGTCCAGCGCCGGCACCCCGCCCAGCTGCCCGATCCCGCACGTCCCCGCCGGGACCGGCCGCCGCCCCAGCGCACCCCGCAGTCCGCTCACCCCACCGGAACCCGCGGCGTCACCGGAACCGGCGGCACCCGAGGCACCCCCCGAACCCGCACCCCCCCCGTCCCACACCGCCGCAAGCCCCCCGTCGGCCGGCACGGCGACCCCGGCCGCCACGCCCGCGGCGCCCGCACCGCCCCCCAGCCGCCCGAGCCCCGCCAGCAGCTCATCCTCGGCCGACCGGCCTCCTGCCCCCGCATACCCGACGATGCCGCACATGCGGGCAGACTAGCCCGCCGCCCTGCCCCCACCACGCCCGGCATGGCACGGCCGAGCACAATGTTCCCCGTGACCCCTTCGCCCCCGGACGTCCCCCCGGCCCCGGCCGCCACCTCCGCCTCCGCCGCGACGCCCGCCCCGTCCCCCGCGCCGCACCCCAGCCCGTACATCGACCTCTCCCGCGCCGAGTGGAGCGCCCTGCGCGACCGCACCCCGCTCCCCCTCACCGCCACCGAACTGGAATCGCTGCGCGGCCTCGGCGACGTCATCGACCTCGACGAGGTCCGCGAGATCTACCTCCCGCTCTCCCGCCTCCTCAACCTGCACGTCGCCGCCACCCACCAGCTGCGCGCCGCCGTCGACTCCTTCCTCGGCGGCCCCCAGCCCACCACCCCCTTCGTCATCGGCGTGGCCGGCAGCGTCGCGGTCGGCAAGTCCACCGTCTCCCGCCTCCTCCAGGCGCTCCTCGCCCGCTGGCCGGAACACCCGCACGTCGCCCGCGTCACCACCGACGGCTTCCTGTACCCCAAGGCCGAACTGGAGCGCCGCGGCCTGATGTCCCGCAAGGGCTTCCCCGAGTCGTACGACCGCCGCGCCCTCACCCGGTTCGTCGCCGAGGTCAAGGCAGGCCGCGCCGAGGTGAGCGCGCCGGTGTACTCGCACCTCTCCTACGACATCGTGCCCGGCGAGCGGCTGACCGTCCGCCGCCCCGACATACTGATCATCGAGGGCCTGAACGTCCTCCAGCCCGCCGCCCCCGGCCAGGTCGGGCTCGCCGACTACTTCGACTTCTCGGTGTACGTGGACGCCCGCCCCGCCGACGTCGAGTCCTGGTACCTGGAGCGCTTCCGCCAGCTGCGCGCCACCGCCTTCCGGAACCCCGCCTCGCACTTCCACCGGCACGCGGCCCTGCCCGAGGACGAGGCCATGGCGTACGCCCTCACCACCTGGCGCACCATCAACGAGCCGAACCTCCGCGAGAACATCGCCCCCACCCGGGGCCGCGCCACCCTGGTCCTGCAGAAGGCGGCGGACCACTCGGTCCGCCGCCTGAGGCTGCGCAAAATCTGAGCGGGCTGAGCCCCGCCAGGCGTCAGCCCAGCGCCGACTTCACCGCGTCCGCCAGCCCGGATGCCACCGCCCGCGCCTGCGCCGCGTCCGCCGCCTCCACCATCACCCGTACCAGCGGCTCGGTGCCCGAGGGCCGCAGCAGCACCCGTCCGGTCGCGCCCAGCTGCCGTTCGGCGTCCGTCACCGCGTCCGCCAGCTCCGGCGAGCGGCCCACCCGGGCCTTGTCCACGTCCGGCACGTTGATCAGCACCTGCGGCAGCCGCTCCATCACGGCGCCCAGCTCCGCCAGGCTCCGCCCGGTCGCCGCCACCCGCGCGGCCAGCAGCAGCCCGGTCAGCGTGCCGTCGCCCGTCGTCGCGTGCTCGGTGACGATGACGTGCCCGGACTGCTCGCCGCCCAGCGCGAACCCGCCGCGCCGCATCTCCTCCAGGACGTACCGGTCCCCCACCGCCGTCCGGCGCAGCGACAGCCCCTCGCGCTCCAGCGCGAGCGACAGGCCGAGGTTCGACATGACGGTGGCCACCACCGTGTCCTCGCGCAGGGTGCCGGCCTCGCGCATCGCCACGCCCAGGACAGCGAGGATCTGGTCCCCGTCGACATCCCGGCCGGCCGCGTCCACCGCCAGGCAGCGGTCGGCGTCGCCGTCCACCGCGATCCCGAGATCCGCGCCGTGCTCCACCACGGCCGCCCGCAGCGGCTCCAGGTGGGTGGAGCCGCAGCCCTCGTTGATGTTGAGCCCGTCGGGCTCGGCGCCGATCGCCACCACCTCGGCCCCGGCCCGCGCGAACGCCTCCGGCGCCACCCGCGCCGCGGCGCCGTGCGCGGTGTCCACCACGATCTTCAGCCCGTCGAGCCGGTTCGGCAGCGCGCCCACCAGGTGCGCGGCGTAGTCGTCGGCCCCCGCGCCGTACTCCCGTACCCGCCCCACCCCGGCGCCCACCGGCCGGTCCCACGGCTCGCCGGCCGCGTGCGCCCGGTAGGCCGCCTCGATCCGGTCCTCCAGTTCGTCGGCCAGCTTGTGCCCGCCGCGGGCGAAGAACTTGATGCCGTTGTCCGGCATCGGGTTGTGGCTGGCCGACAGCATGACCCCGAAGGCGGCGTCCAGCGCGCCGGTCAGGTACGCGACGGCCGGTGTCGGCAGGACGCCCACCCGCACCACGTCCACCCCGGCGCTGGCGAGGCCCGCCACCACCGCCGCTTCCAGGAACTCGCCCGAGGCGCGCGGGTCGCGCCCCACCACCGCCGTGGGCCGACCGTCACCGGTACGGTCGCCGCGCAGCACGCCCGCCGCCGCCACGGACAGCCCGAGGGCCATCTCGGCCGTCAGGTCGGCGTTGGCGATCCCGCGTACTCCGTCGGTACCGAAGAGTCGTCCCACTGTCATTCCTCCACGTTCACAAGGCTGACCCGCGTCGTTAACCTTATAAAAGAACGCCCCGACAGCGCGTAAGCACTGTCGGGGCGTCAGCAGCAATCGGGTTAGCGCTTGCTGTACTGGGTACCCTTACGGGCCTTCTTCAGACCGGCCTTCTTGCGCTCGACGGCGCGGGCGTCACGGGTCAGGAAGCCGGCCTTCTTGAGGGCGGCGCGGTTGTTCTCCACGTCGGCCTCGTTCAGGGCGCGGGCGACACCGAGACGGAGCGCACCGGCCTGGCCGGAGATGCCGCCGCCGGAGATGCGGGCGACCACGTCGTAGCGGTCGTCCAGCTCCAGCACCTTGAACGGCTCGTTCACTTCCTGCTGGTGCACCTTGTTGGGGAAGTACCCCTCCAGGGTGCGACCGTTGATCTTCCACTTGCCGCTGCCGGGCAGGATGCGCACCCGGGCGATGGCGTTCTTGCGGCGCCCGGTGCCGGCACCCGGCAGGGGCTCACCGAAACGCGCGGCGAGCTCGTCGCCCTCGGCCGCGAACTGCTCCGGCGCGCTCTCGGTGGTGTACTCCTCGACCTCGGGGACCTCGGTGTCGATGGTCTCGTCAGTGGTGGGCTCGGCCACGATTCTCCTCGGAATTCTCTTCGTCTTAGGGGTGTGGCCGGACTACTGCGCGACCTGGGTGATCTCGAAAGGCACCGGCTGCTGGGCGGCATGCGGGTGCTGGGGCCCTGCGTAAACCTTCAGCTTCGAGAAGACCTGACGGCCGAGGGAGTTCTTCGGGAGCATGCCCTTGATGGCCTTCTCGACGGCCTTCTCGGGGTTCTTCTCAAGCAGCTCGTCGTAACGGATGGACCGCAGACCACCCGGGTAGCCGGAGTGGCGGTAGGCCAGCTTCTGGGTCCGCTTGTTGCCGGACAGGTGCACCTTGTCGGCGTTGACGATGATGACGAAGTCACCCGTGTCAACGTGCGGCGCGTACACCGGCTTGTGCTTGCCCCGCAGAAGGGTGGCGGCCTGAGAGGCCAGGCGGCCCAGGACGACGTCGGTGGCGTCGATGACGTGCCACTGACGCTGCACGTCTCCGGGCTTGGGGCTGTACGTACGCACGGTCGTAGCCTTCGCTTCTTCAGTGAATGAGTCCTGACAAGGTCACCCGAGCGATCGCAGCATGGCCCGCATCCGGTGACGCATACCGGAAACAGGCCGCTGGAAACCGACCAGGTGAACCGGCGCAAGGCCCCTCACGTGAGAACGAGCAAGCCAAACGCATTCGACCAGGCAGGTTACCGCCCCCGCCCCACGCCGGTCAAAACGCGCCCGCGCCGGCTACCGCTCCCGCACGACGCGCCGCTCGTCCCACACCGGCTCGGCGGTCTCCCGTACCACACCGTCCGACCCGAAGACCAGGAAGCGGTCGAAGGAACGCGCGAACCACCGGTCGTGCGTGACGGCCAGCACCGTCCCCTCGTACGCCTCAAGACCCGCCTGGAGGGCCTCGGCGCTCTCCAGGTCCAGGTTGTCGGTGGGCTCGTCCAGCAGCAGCGCGGTGGAGCCCGCCAGCTCCAGCAGCAGGATCTGGAACCGCGCCTGCTGCCCGCCCGACAGCCGCTCGAAGCGCTGCTCGGCCTGCCGGTCCAGCTCGTAGCGGCGCAGCGCGGACATGGCGGGGCCGCGGGCCCTGGCGTGCTCCGTCCACAGGATGTCCAGCAGGGTGCGGCCGAGCAGCTCGGGGTGCGCGTGGGTCTGGGCGAAGTGCCCGGGTACGACGCGGGCCCCCAGCTTCCACGCACCGCTGTGGTTCACCGCGTCCCCGCCCAGCAGCCGCAGGAAGTGCGACTTCCCCGAACCGTTGGACCCGAGCACGGCCACCCGCTCCCCGTAGAACACCTCCAGGTCGAACGGCCGCATCAGCCCGGTCAGCTCCAGGCCCTCGCAGGTGATCGCCCGCAGCCCGGTCCGGCCGCCGCGCAGCCGCATCCGGATGTCCTGGCGGCGCGGCGGCTCCTGCGGCGGCCCGGCCTCCTCGAACTTCCGCAGCCGGGTCTGCGCCGCCTTGTACCGGGAGGCCATCTCGTCACTGCGGGACGCGTACTGCCGCAGGTCCACGACCAGCTTCTTCAGCTGGGCCCGCTTCTCGTCCCAGCGCCGCCGCAGCTCCTCGAACCGCTCGAAGCGCTTCTCGCGCGCCGCGTGGTACGTGTCGAACCCGGCGCCGTGCACCCAGACGTCCGAGCCGGCCGGACCCGGCTCCACACTGATGATCTTCTCGGCGGCCCGGGCCAGCAGCTCCCGGTCGTGGGAGACGAACAACACGGTCTTCCGGGTCTCCCGCAGCCGCTCCTCCAGCCAGCGCTTGCCGGGGACGTCCAGATAGTTGTCCGGCTCGTCCAGCAGCAGCACCTCCTCGGTGCCGCGCAGCAGCGCCTCCAGCACCAGCCGCTTCTGCTCGCCGCCGGAGAGGGTGCGCACCTGCCGCCACTGGGCGCGCTCGTACGGCACGCCGAGCGCCGCCGTGGTGCAGATGTCCCACAGCGTCTCGGCCTCGTACCCGCGCACCTCGCCCCAGTCGGCCAGCGCCTGCGCGTACGCCATCTGCGCGGCCTCGTCGTCCCGGGTCATGACGGCCAGCTCGGCCTCGTCCACGGCTGCGGCGGCGGCCCGCAGCGGCGCCGGGGACACCGACACCAGCAGATCCCGCACGGTGCGCTCGTCGCGGACGCTCCCCACGAACTGCGGCATGACGGCGAGCCCGCCACTGACGGTGACGCTGCCCGCCTGCGGGCTCAGCTCCCCGCCGATGAGCCGCAGCAGGGTGGTCTTCCCGGCCCCGTTCCCCCCGACGAGCGCGACGGCGGACCCTTCCCCGACCCGGAACGACACATCGTCGAGCAGCATCCGCCCGTCCCCGAGCACATACTCCAGATGCGCGACCTCAACATGCCCCATGCCCCCCATGCTCCCAGCCGGGACCGGCCACCCCAACCGGATTTCGGTCGCCGACCCGCTCGGCGGAACACCCGATCGCCAACGGGGCGGACCATCGCGTCGCCGATGTCCACCGCGACAGCTCTGCCCCACCCGAGGTCATCCGGCCGGCTCAAGAACTCCGGCACAGGCGAGAAGGCAGGCGGTCACCAGGCCCGAACCCAGCAGTATCCAGACGCCACCCTGGATTTTCACATTCACCAGAAAGCGAAGAGGAGAATGACCCGGCAGATTGCGGTGACGCCCCGCATTGATACGGTCGGCCAACCCTGCGACGTTGAAGACGAGGCAACACCCGAGCACGGTAAAGGCGAGACCGGCCAGAATCGGGAAAGCGATACGGGAAACAGTCACGATGAACTCCTTGCCTGCCGGCTCGCACCGACCGCCAGGTACGAGGCTCCTCGGCCCTGACGCACGTCAACCCACAGAAAAGTACGGAACCGGTCGGATCGCCCCGGAGGGAGGCTATCGATTCACCAGGTTCACCACCGAGGTGAGTACGAAGAGGCTGCCGATCAATATCCACACGCCTCCCTGAATTCTCGCATCCCCCAACGGCTGCAGGGAGGGCATGACGTCCTCCCGTATCCTCGCTTTCATACGAGCGTTGAGACGGTCGGCGACTTCGCGGATATTGGCCAGCACGATGATCCCTGCCGCCATGATCACGGCACCGACAGCGAGGCCTGCAATCTCACCGATCATAAAAGGAACACTCCCTGTCACATTACGGCCCGAACCGGACCTGGCATCGCCTTCGGTGCCATGCGGCCCCGCCGCACGGCCCGGGCCATGCGGTCAGCCACGGGGCCAGAACACCTCCCCGTCGATACGCGGCACGCGCGGCCCGTAGCCGTGCACCCACGCGATCCCCGCAGGCTCAGGACGGTGCGGCCAGGGGCACCGGGGGGTGGGTGGCTCCAGTGGCAGTACGTCGACGGGGCGGGTGTCCGGGCCCGGCTCCGTGTCCGGGGGGAAGAGCGCGAGCACCGGCTCGCCGCCCTCCGGATAGCGCAGTTCGTACCGGTAGGGCAGCGCGTACGGCGCTCGGGCGTTCTTCGCCAGCGCCCGCACCCGCTCGACCTTGATCAGCGCCCGGATGCCCAGGGCGATCAGCAGCGGGAAGATCGCCAGCGGCAGCAGGAACAGCGCCACCCGGAACCCCGTGGGCAGTGACGACGCGACCACCTGCAGGACGAAGAACAGTTGCACCACCGGCTGCCACGCGGCCATCGTGATCACGACCGCCGGTACCCCGGACCGCCACCACAGGGCCGGGATCCGCCACCACGGCAGCATCCACTCCCGCAGGTACGGGGCCGTGGGCACCGGGCTCGCGATACCCGGCGGCACAGCGGCGGGCACAGCGGGCGCGACCGGTACGGACCCGGGCCCGTGCGCCGCCGCATCGCGCAGCCGCTGCCGTCCCTCCCTGCGGATCGCCAGGGCCGGCAGGCAGCCGGCCAACAGCAGCAGGCCGCCGTCGGCGAGCCCGGAGTACACGACCTCGGCCGCGCCGCCAGGGCCCGCCAGCCGTTCCTGCGGGTGGTGGTAGTACTCACCCCGCCATGGGCCGTCCGCGACGATCCAGATGAACAGCGGCGAGTCCACCGACCAGCGGCCGAAGACGTTGTCGGGCGGGCAGGACACCCGCTCCGCGTGCCGCTCGCCGCCCCCGAACGGGTCCTCCCAGGCGATCGCGCACCAGTCGCCCTCCACCACGGTGCCGTACTCGGCAGCCGTCACGGTCGCCTGGACCAATACGTCCCGCTCGTACCGCGCCCAGTGACCCAGTTGCCCGAGGACGAGCAGCAGCAGCCCCAGCAGCGCGCCCCAGGGCAGCAGCAGCCGGTTCCGCACCGGCCGTACCGCCGCGTGGTCCGGGTATACGGGCTCGGTGTTCCCGCCGGTGGCTTCCCCGGTGGGCCCGGACTCCTCCGTCACCGGCCGGGCCCAGCTCAGTCCCGTGCCGTCCGCGCGGGCGACGACCCCTCCCGCGCCCGGCGGGCCGGCCCACCACAGCGGCACCGCGTCGCCGTCCGGTACCGGCCGGGGCCGCCACGGGGTACGCGGGACACGGACCTTCCACCTCCGCTCCCCGTCCTCGGCACGCAGTATCAGGACGCCCTGCCGTGCCACCGCCGAGCACGCCGTCCACGGGTGCCGGGCGAGCGTGCGCCGCATCCGTCCGTACTCGCGGAGCCGCCACACCCCGCCCGCGACCCCGACGGCGCCGAGCAACACCCCCCAGCCGACCGGCACCGGGACCGGGTAGGCGGGCCACTCCGACTCCAGGAGCAGCAGCTGGCAGTTCACGCCGGCCACCGCGAGCCCGAGGTACACCCAGCGCCAGGACCGCACCCGGACGCGCTCCAGGGCCGGTGCCGTCCACTCCCTCTCGCGAGAGCCCGAAGGCGCCATGCCGCAACCCCCCACATCGATGACAACGGAGTGGCCGGTCAACTCCGCTGTCCATCATTCAACTTCATAAAGGTCACAGCAGACTCACAATCACCACAGGGCACTTCGGCCGTCGCACCGTGCCCGCGCGGCCCTCCGCAGCCCACCACCGGGGGTCCGTGCCGCCGGGCCGCCGCTAGGATTCGTCCATGAGTTTTGGGCAAGGGGCCGGGCCCGGGTGGGGTCAGCAGCCGGGGCAGCAGGGGACTCCGGACTGGGGGGCGCTCGCCGCCGAGGCCGAGAAGAAGCGCGGGCGCAAGCGGCTGCTCGTCGTGGGGGGCAGCGTGCTCGCCACGCTCGCCGTGGGGACCGTGGTCGCGCTCGCCATCGTGCAGCAGGACAGCGGGTCCGGTGGCCAGACCGCCGGGGACACCGGGGGCCAGTCCGGCGGACCGGACGACGAGGGCGGCACCACGCCCGCGGCCGATCCGACCTTCGAGGAGACGACGCTCCCGCCGCTGCCCAAGCCGCGCGAGTTCATCTCGGACGCCGACAAGGACCTCGCGCCCTTCACCGCCGAGGAGTTCTACTCCGGCGAGACCATGACCGTGGACGGGCGGGAGTACACCAAGACCGCCACCGACGGGTCCGAGGACTGCACCGCGGGCGTCACCGACGAGTTGGGCGCCGTGCTCACCGAGCACGGCTGCGCCGCCCTGCTGCGCGCCACCTTCACCGGGGACGGCACCGCCGTCACCGTCGGCGTCGCGCAGTTCCCGACCGAGGAGGACGCGCAGGCCGCCAGTGCCGCCTACGTCCGCAACCTCCTGCCGCTCACCGCCGGCGACAGCCCGGAGTTCTGCCAGCGCGGCGGCTGCCGCACCACCACCAACCAGGTGGGGCGCTACACGTACTTCACCATCGCCGGCAACGGCGACGGCACCCCCGACAGCGGCGACGGCACCCCCGCCCAGCAGGCCGCCCGGGACGGGAACGACCACGCGTTCGCCCGCATCATCCAGCGGGGCGAGGCGCAGGCGTCCGCCAGCGCCTCCGCCCTGGTGGAGGAGCGGCGCAACAACAGCTAGCAGCAGCCGGCCCGCGCCGGGAGCGTGCGCATGTTGCGCGCCTCCCGGTTGCGGGCCGCCAGCAGGTCGTCGGCCGGGTAGCCGACCTCCTCCAGCGTCAGCCCGTGCGGGCGCACCACGTGCACCGCCGAGTCCCGCACCCCGCGCGCCAGCACCTCGCCGGGCCACTCCGGCGGACGGTGCCCGTCCCCGACGAACAGCAGCGCGCCCACCAGCGAGCGCACCATGTTGTGGCAGAACGCGTCGGCCTCGACCGTGCCCTCCAGCACCCCGTCCGCGCCGCGCACCCAGCTCAGCCGGCGTAGGGTGCGGATCGTGGTGGCGCCCTCGCGCCGCTTGCAGTACGCCGCGAAGTCGTGCTCGCCGAGCAGCGGGCGCGAGGCGGCGTTCATCGCGGCCACGTCCAGCGGCCAGTTGTGCCACAGCACGTGCCCGCGCCGCAGCGGGTCCACCCCGCCCGGGTGGTCGCTGACCCGGTAGACGTACCGGCGCCAGATCGCCGAGAAGCGGGCGTCGAAGTCGGCGGGGGCCACCGACACCCGGCGCACCCGGACGTCCATCGGCAGCCGGCCGGTGAGCCGGCGCAGCAGCGCCTCGCGCTGCTCGTCCCACACCAGGGCCGGCAGGTCCACGTGCGCCACCTGCCCGCGCGCGTGCACCCCGGCGTCCGTCCGGCCCGCCACCGTCAGCTCGAACACCTGCTCGGAGCGGGTGACGACCCGCAGCGCCTCCTCCAGCTCCTCCTGTACGGTCCGCCGCCCCCGCTGGCGGGCCCAGCCGGAGAACGCCGCACCGTCGTAACTCACGTCAAGACGCACCCGTACCGTCTCGGACACCCGCTGCTTCCTCTCCTGCGCACACGGCGCTGGGCCTGCCTCCCCCGGAAGGGTGACAGGCCCAGCGGCTGGAACGACTCCTCGACCGTCAGGCCTCGGCGTCGTCCTTCTTCTCCTCGGCCTTCGCCTCGGTCGCCTCGGCGGCGGGGGCCTCGGTCGCCGTGGCGGCCTCGGTCTCCTTCACCGAACGCTTGGTGGCGGCCTCGGCCTCGCCGACCGCCTCCTGCTGCACGGTGAGCGCCTCGACCAGCTCGATCACGGCCATCGGGGCGTTGTCGCCGCGACGGGGACCGATCTTGGTGATGCGGGTGTAGCCGCCCGGCCGGTTCGCGAACTGCGGACCGATCTCGGTGAAGAGGGTGTGCACGACGCTCTTGTCGGTGATGGTGCGCATCACCTGACGGCGGTTGTGCAGGTCGCCCTTCTTCGCCTTGGTGATCAGCCGCTCGGCCACCGGACGCAGCCGGCGCGCCTTCGCCACCGTGGTGGTGATCCGGCCGTGCTCGAACAGCGCCGTGGCGAGGTTCGCCAGCATGAGCCGCTCGTGGGCGGGGCCGCCACCGAGCCGGGTGCCCTTCGTGGGCTTCGGCATGGTCTGTCTCCTTCATCTGTCTGCACCGGCCGTATCAGGTACCGGTGTCAGGGCGCCACTGGTCAGCAGTGGCCACTGTGCGGACGCGGGACCGTCAGTACTGCTCGGTCTCCGCGAAGCCCGTGTCCCCGTCGTCCTCGGCCCCGAAGGCGTCGGCGGCGGTGGTCGGGTCGAATCCGGGCGGGCTGTCCTTCAGGGCCAGGCCCATGCCGGCCAGCTTCGCCTTGACCTCGTCGATCGACTTGGCACCGAAGTTCCGGATGTCCAGCAGATCGGCCTCGGAGCGGGCCACCAGCTCGCCCACCGAGTGGATGCCCTCGCGCTTGAGGCAGTTGTAGGAGCGGACGGTCAGCTCCAGCTCCTCGATCGGCAGCGCCAGGTCGGCGGCGAGCGCCGCGTCGGTCGGCGAGGGGCCCATGTCGATGCCCTCGGCGTCGACGTTCAGCTCGCGGGCCAGGCCGAACAGCTCGACCAGGGTCTTGCCGGCGGACGCCATGGCGTCACGCGGACGCATGGCCTCCTTGGTCTCGACGTCGACGATCAGCTTGTCGAAGTCGGTGCGCTGCTCCACACGGGTGGCCTCGACCTTGTAGGTGACCTTCAGCACGGGGCTGTAGATCGAGTCGACCGGGATCCGGCCGATCTCCTGGCCCGCCGCCTTGTTCTGCACGGCGGAGACGTAGCCGCGACCGCGCTCGACGGTCAGCTCCATCTCCAGCTTGCCCTTGTTGTTCAGGCTGGCCAGCACCAGGTCGGGGTTGTGGACCTCGACCCCGGCCGGCGGGGCGATGTCGGCCGCGGTCACCAGGCCGGGGCCCTGCTTGCGCAGGTACATCACCACGGGCTCGTCGTGCTCCGAGGAGACGACCAGCTGCTTGATGTTGAGGATGAGGTCGGTCACATCCTCCTTGACGCCCGGCACGGTGGAGAACTCGTGCAGCACCCCGTCGATCCGGATGCTGGTGACGGCCGCGCCCGGGATCGAGGACAGCAGCGTACGCCGCAGAGAGTTACCGAGCGTGTACCCGAAGCCCGGCTCCAGCGGCTCGATCACGAACCGGGAGCGGAACTCGTCGACGACCTCTTCGGTCAAAGAGGGACGCTGAGCGATCAGCATGAAAAGAACTCCAGTCTTCGGCACCCACTATTTGATGCCAAGCCAGACAACAGACGTCAGTCAAGAGTACGGGCGGAGCCCCCGGTGACCCGGGGTGACTCCGCCCACACCACTACTTGGAGTACAGCTCCACGATCAGCTGCTCCTGCACCTGGGTGTCGATCACCTGGCGCTCGGGCAGCGCGTGCACCAGCACCCGCAGGTTCGACGGGATGGCCTCCAGCCACGCCGGCACGGTCTTCTCGCCGGCCTCGGCCTTCGCCACCTCGAACGGGGTCAGGGAACGGGAGGACTCCCGCACCTCGACGATGTCGTTCGGGGACACCCGCGCCGAGGGAATGTCGGTCTTCCGGCCGTTCAGCAGGATGTGGCCGTGCCGCACCAGCTGACGGGCGTGGTCCCGGGACTTGGCGAAGCCGGCCCGGTAGACGACATTGTCCAGCCGCGACTCGAGGATGCGCAGCAGGTTCTCACCCGTCTTGCCCTGCTGGCGGTTGGCCTCGGTGTAGTAGCCGCGGAACTGCTTCTCGAGGACACCGTAGATCCGCGCGCACTTCTGCTTCTCACGCATCTGAAGCAGGTACTCGCTGTCCTTGGTGCGCCCGCGTCCGTGCTCACCCGGGGGGTAAGGACGGATCTCGATCGGGCACTTCGCGCTCTCGCACTTGCTCCCCTTGAGGAAGAGCTTCTGCTTCTCCCGACGGCAACGCTTGCAGTCGGCCCCGGTGTAACGCGCCATGGTCTATCTCTCCTACTTCGAGCTGGTCAGACGCGGCGGCGCTTGGGCGGGCGGCATCCGTTGTGCGGGGTGGGGGTGACGTCCTGGATCGAGCCGACCTCGAGGCCGGTCGCCTGGAGCGAACGGATCGCGGTCTCCCGGCCGGAACCGGGGCCCTTCACGAAGACGTCGACCTTGCGCATGCCGTGCTCCTGCGCCCGCCGGGCCGCGTTCTCGGCGGCCATCTGCGCGGCGAAGGGGGTGGACTTGCGCGAGCCCTTGAAGCCGACATGGCCGGCGGAGGCCCACGAGATCACGTTCCCGGACGGGTCGGTGATCGAGACGATGGTGTTGTTGAACGTGCTCTTGATGTGAGCGTGCCCGTGGGCAACGTTCTTCTTTTCCTTGCGGCGCACCTTCTTGGCGCCGGCCGTACGGCCCTTCGGAGGCATATACACGTACTCCCGTGGAGGTGGTCGGTCCTACAACTCGGACCGCTGGAACAGCGTCCGGTGCGGACTACTTCTTGCCCGGCTTCTTCTTGCCGGCGATCGCGCGGCGCGGGCCCTTGCGGGTGCGCGCGTTGGTCTTGGTGCGCTGACCGTGGACCGGCAGGCCGCGGCGGTGACGCAGACCCTCGTAGCAGCCGATCTCGACCTTGCGGCGGATGTCGGCCTGGATCTCGCGACGGAGGTCACCCTCGGTCTTGAGGTTGGCGTCCACGTACTCGCGGAGCTTGACGAGGTCGTCCTCGCCGAGGTCCCGGACGCGGGTGTCCGGGTTGACCCCGGTGCTGGCAAGGGTCTCCTTGGCACGGGTGCGCCCGATGCCGAAGACGTAGGTGAGGGCGACCTCGACGCGCTTGTCGCGCGGGAGGTCGACGCCTGCGAGGCGTGCCATGAATGTGGCTCCTGATGGGCTCTTCGGAGGTCTTCCGCAGCACCGTTCCCGTAAGACTCACGAAGTTTTACGAGCCGGGTCCCCGGCCTCCGACCGGGGGTGTCGTCCCCGCGCTGAGCGGCGAGGGGTCGGGTGTCTGCGTATCTACATATCTGCGTGTCGCGGCGTCGCGCGAAGAACTGCTACGAGTACGAGGCGGTGGCGGTCTGCGTCAGCCCTGGCGCTGCTTGTGGCGCAGGTTCTCGCAAATGACCATGACCCGCCCGTGACGGCGGATCACCTTGCACTTGTCGCAGATCTTCTTGACGCTCGGCTTGACCTTCATGAGAGTGAGGTTCTCCGAGTCGGTACGAACGATCTGGATTTACTTGTAGCGGTAGACGATCCGCCCGCGCGTCAGGTCGTAGGGAGACAGCTCCACCACGACCCGGTCGTCGGGAAGAATACGGATGTAGTGCATCCGCATCTTGCCGCTGATGTGCGCGAGGACCTGGTGCCCGTTCTGGAGCTCCACCTTGAACATCGCGTTCGGCAGGGACTCGACAACAGTGCCCTCGATCTCGATGGCCCCTTGTTTTTTGGCCATACTTGAGCGCTTCACCTTCCGGGATCGGCTACCTGGACAGCCCTGAATACACAGGTGTACCAGGACCGACGTATCACTCTACGCCACCCCACCCGAAAAGACGAATCCATGATCTTTTCCCCGGAACGGAGATCATTACGCCAGCGGATCGGGCGCCGCCCGCACTCCCAGCTCCGCCAGCCGCGCCGCGCCGCCGTCCACCGCGGTCAGCACCAGCGGGCCCTGTTCGGTCAGCGCCACCGAGTGCTCCCAGTGCGCCGCCCAGCTGCCGTCGTTCGTCTTGACGGTCCACTCGTCGTCCAGCACGTGCGTCTTCGCCGTGCCCAGGGACACCATCGGCTCGATCGCCAGGCACATCCCCGGCACCAGCTTCGGACCGCGCCCGCGCCGGCGCTCCACGTAGTTCAGGACGTGCGGGTCCATGTGCATCTCGGAGCCGATGCCGTGCCCGCCGTACTCCTCGATGATCCCGTACCGGCCGGACGCCGGACGCGGCTGGCGCCGGATGTAGCCCTCGACCGCCTTGGAGATGTCGACCAGCCGGCCGCCCTTGCGCATCGCGGCGATCCCGGCCCACAGCGACGCGTCGGTCACCCGGCTCAGCTCGCGCACCTCCTCCCGGTGCCCCTCGCCCACGAACACCGTCAGCGCCGCATCCGCGTGCCAGCCGTCCACCACGGCGCCCGCGTCGATCGAGATGATGTCCCCCGAGGCCAGCACCGTCTCAGGGCCGGGGATGCCGTGCACGACCACCTCGTTCACCGAGGTGCAGATGTTGCCGGTGAACCCCCCGTACCCCAGGAAGTTCGGCTTCGCCCCGTGCTCGCGCAGGGTGGCCGCCGCGATCTCGTCCAGTTCCGCCGTGGAGGCGCCCGGCACCGCCGCCGCCGCACACCTGCGGTGGATCTCCGCCACCACGAGCCCGGCCGCCCGCATCTTCGCGATCTGCTCGGGGGTCTTGATCTCCACCATCGAAGGTTCCTCGTCGTCGTCCGTCAGGGCGGCCCCAGCGGGCCCTTTCCAC